>NZ_JBFBJT010000056.1:0-44895 GCF_040686175.1 Streptomyces sp. NPDC086077
GCCGGTGCAGGGCCTCGACGAAGGCCTTGCGCAGGCGGGTCGGGTCCAGCGGGCCGGGCAGGCGGACCTCGATGTGGACCGTCTCCGGTTCGCCGTCCTGCCGGCAGTGGCGGGCCACCTCGTCCACGACCGGGAACGGGATCCGCTGCGCCGGGCGGGGCGTCACGTCCTCCAGAGCGGTCATCGGCTGTCGTCTCCCCCCTCGGGTTCCGGGCTGCCGGGACCGCGTGCCGAGACGGGCGGTCCGGCCTCGGCGCGCGGGAACGGGTCCTGCGCGGGCCCCCGGCGCCGGGGCAGCGGTCGCGTCGGGGCCGTTTCCGGGGCCGTCGGCGGCAGGCCCGCCGTGGTGCCCGGCTCCGGGGCCACCGGCGGCAGCACCGCCGTCGTACCCGGATCGCCGGCCCGCTCCCGCACGCCCACCAGTGCCGCGAACAGCCCGGTCAACGCCAGCAGTTGGGCCACGGGGGAGAAGGCGCCCGTGCCCTGGCCGGCCGGCTCGCCCGCCCCGATCGCGGCCACCACGCCCGCTGCCGCGAGCGCCCCGAACGCGATCGGCACCAGCAGCGCGTGCCGTCGGTACGCCAGCACCGCCAGCGCCGGCACCAGCAGCGCGAACCACCCGGCGATCACCACGCCCACCAGCGTCAGCGCCACCGCGCCCAGCCACACCCCCGGCGCCGGGGGCACCGGCTGCGGCGCGTCGGGGTTGGGCGCGCGCCGGCGCCACACCACCAGGCCCACGAGCACGACCAGTCCGACCCCGCTGCCGATCAGCCCCGCCTCGTACGTGGTCGACGGCTCGTACGACAGCTCGACCGTGCCGCCCGCTCCGGCCGGCAGGCGCCAGCCCTGCTGCCAGCCGTCCAGCCGGACCGGCGTGAGTTCCTCGCCGTTCAGCGTGGCCCGCCAGCCGTCGTTGAAGTTCTCGTACGTCGTCAGGTACGAGGCGGCGCCCGCGCCGGCCGTCACCTCGCGGCGGTCGCCGAGCCAGTCCCGTATCCGCAGGTCACGGCCGGGGAACACCGGGTCGGTCACCGTGCCGCGCGTCAGCGTCACGTCCGTCAGGACCAGCGGGCCGGCGTCGCCCGCCTCGACGCGGTGCGCGCCCTCGGGCAGTTCCAGACCGCCCTCCGGGCAGAGGGTCACCTCCACCGGCCGGCGTTCCGTCAGGTCCCGTACGGTGCCCGAGACGCCGGTCCGGTACAGCTCGCCGTCGACCGCCAGCAGCGGCCCCCGGCCGCACGGCAGGGAGAACTCCCGGTCGGGGCGGGGCTGCGGGGTGCGGTAGCTGTCGAGGGCGGGGAGGTAGGCCTCGGTCAGGCCCACCGGGAGTTGCAGGTCCTCGTCGACGACCGGGTTGTGGAGGGTGAGCGGGGCCGTCTCGGTGACCGTGATGTCCAGGCGATCGGTCGTGATCGCCTCGAAGCGCACCCAGCCGTTCTCGTCCACGCCGGCGCTCGTGGCGCCGTCGGGGGAGCTGATGCGCACCTCGGTGGGGCGGCTGGACAGCCCGCCCGCCGCGGCCAGCACCAGCTCGCTCACCGGCTGCTTGCCCTCCCAGCGCAGATGGACCGTGGGCCGGTCACCCGCGATCCACGCCGTCGTCAGGTCGCCGTCGGTGAGGTTGCGCGCGCCCAGGCCCGCGCCCAGCCGGGCCGTGGAGTCGGCGGTGGCGGTGATGCGCTGTCGCTGCTCGGGCGCGATCTCGTAGAGCAGCCGGTCCAGTTCCTCGCCGGGCACCGGCACCGCGCTCGCCCTCACCTCGTACGTCCCGGTCCCGGTCGTCTCGAAACGGCGGTGCAGGCCCGCCTCGGTGCCGGTCGGGGAGAGGCCGGTGGGGTCGGCCGCGCGGTGCAGGGAGACGATCTCGGAGGCCGTCGCCGCGACGTCCGACGGCAGCCGCAGCAGACGCGTCACCTGCACGTCCGGCAGCCGGATCTCGGCGAAGCCCGCCCCGGTCAGCCCGGTCCTGCGGGCCACCGAGTCGGTGATCGTCAGCTTCATCCAGCCGGTCGCTCCCGCCGGGGCCTTCACGCGCTGCGTCATGCCGTTCGGCTGGAGGAAGCTCGTCACCGATCCACGCTCCGTCTCCACCCGCACCCGCGTGGCGGCGGCCCGCACGCTCCCCTGCGGCAGCGGCGTCACCTCGAACGACGACGGCATGTCGTACTCGGCCCCGGCGTCGCTCCCGCCGTCGCCCGTGCCCGCGAACTCGATCCGCAGCCACTGCCCGTTCGGTGAGTCGGCCGACCCCTCCGCCCACGCGGTGGCCGGGTCGCCGTCGAAGGCGCCCACCGGGTCGAACTGCGGCAGATGGAGCAGCCAGTTGCCGTACGAGGACGCCGTCACCGACCGCGCCCCGCGCAGCTCGGCCACCGTCTGATGGCCCACACCGGTCACCGGCAGGATCTGGTGCGGTGGCTCACCGGCGTCCTGATGGGCGTCGGGGGCGTTCCGCTCGTCCCGGGTGTACGTGTACGAGGTGTTGGCGTTGACCAGCCCGAACCGTGTGTCGGCGCGGCGCAGCCCGTCGCCGGTCACCTGGAGCTGCGGCCGGCCGAGCCCGGGATGGTTGTCGCCGGACAGCACGGTCGCCCGGCCGCGCAGCGTGGCGGCGAGCGGCAGCAGCGACTCGGGGCCGCCGGAGACGACCGCCGTGTCGGCGATCGGGTACAGGGCGGCCTGTCCGGGCCGGGTGACGTCCTCGCCGCCCGGCCGGTAGATCTCCACCGCCCGCTGGCGCGGGTACAGGCCCTCGACCTGGAGCGGGGTGTCGTCCGCGATCCGCCCGCCGGTCATGACCGGGCCGAGCCCGGTCACCCGCCGGTAGCCGGACTGCTCCAGCGTGCGCTTGACCGTCGTGGTCGGGACGGCGCCGATCTGGTCGGGGTCGAGGTCGCCCCGTACGACGACGTAGTGGATGCCCGCGCGGCTCAGGAAGTCGGCCAGGCCCGGGACTTTGGCACCGGTCAGCAGGGCCTGCTCGACCGCGTCCATCGCGCGGCGGTTGCCGGGGGTGCCGAAGGGGACGTAGTCCCGCTGGGCCCAGCGGGACCCGGCCAGCACGTCGAGGGGCTGGTCGATGGTGGAGCCCCAGGTGTGGATGCCGTGCGCGGTCGCCGGGACGACCAGGGCGCGGGAGTCGGGGGAGTACTTCTCCAGCCAGTCGGCGGTGGCCTGCCAGTACTTGGGGAGCTCCTGGAAGGAACCCGCGTTGAGGAGGGACCCGTTGACGTACGGCCACACCAGCCCCGGCAGCACCAGCACCGCCGCGATCAGCGGGGCGAACCGGCGGCCGCGTACCCGTCGGGCGCCGCGCGGTTCGGCGGCCACCGCCACCACGTGGGCGAGCCCGAGGACCAGGGCGAGAGCCAGTCCGGTCTGGAACTTGTAGATGTTCCGGAACGGCGCCAGCCGGCCGTCCAGCCAGGTCTGCACGGTCTCGTGGAAGGGCGCCCCGAACGCGCCGCCGTAGCCGGCGAGCAGGACCAGCCCGGTCACGAGCACGGTCAGCACCAGCCACCGCCGCTCCGGCATGTCACGCCGCGCCAGCCCGGCCAGCCCCAGCCCGGCGGCGAGCGCCGAGCAGACCACCACGAGCGCCGAGGACACCACTGTCCAGCCGGCCGGCAGCCACGCCTCGCCGAAGTGCAGATACGCCACCCAGTTCCCGGCGCCGCGCAGCGCCTCGGTGGCCGCCATGGTGTCGGTCGTCGTCCGTGCACTCTCGATGTACGGAAGGAAGTTCTCGCCGTAGGCGCCGAGCAGCAGCAGCGGGATCCACCACCAGGCGGTCGCCACGAGCACGCCCGGCACCCACCAGGCGATCAGCTTGCGCTGCCGGGGGCCGGCCGGGCGGGAGAGCAGATACAGGCCCACCGGGAGCAGGGACGCCAGCGTCGAGGCCGCGTTCACACCGCCCATGAACGGGATGATCAGCGCCGACCGCAGCGCGGCCACGCGGGCGCTGTAGCGCTCGCCGGTCAGCGGCAGCAGCACCCACGGCAGGAAGGCGCCGGGCAGCGCGGCGGCCGACGTCGAGCCGACGACGATCGTGAACAGCGGCCACAGCGCGTACGCCACCGCGGCCAGCAGCCGGGAGGCGCCGTTGCCGACGCGCAGCCGCTCGGCCAGCCGCAGCGCGCCCCAGAAGGCGACGGACACGACCAGCGACATCCACAGCCGCTCCGCCAGCCACACCGGCAGGTCGACCGCGCGGCACAGCCAGTGGAAGGGGAGCATCGGCCACAGATAGCCGGCGTACTGGTCCTGGATGCCGCCGAAGCCGCCCCGGTCGTGCCACAACTGGCCCAGGTCGGCGAGGAAACGACCGGGGTCGACGGTCACCCCGAGCTTGGTGTCGAAGGTCTGCCGGCCCGGCCGCACCGCCAGGAACAGCACGAGGACCACGGCCCAGAACCCCAGCAGCCAGCGCCGCGACCGCGGGCCCTCCGGGGGGCCCGCGGCGGTCACGGTGGTGGGGACGGCTGCAGGGGGAGGGGCCTGGACCGTGGTCGTCATGGGGGACACCGCCGGAGGATGAGGAGAAGGTTCCAGGTGGCCACCTCGCGGATGCCGGGCGCCTTGACGACGGCCTGCGTGAGGAACGGCCAGTAGCGGGAGCGCGCCGTGACGAGCGTGACGTCGCGACGGGCGCGCACCTGCCGCAGGGTGGGGCCGATGTGCACGGCGAAGAGGTTCTCGCCGAGGGTGTGCTTGGCTGACTTCCCGGTACGGCGGCGGTAACGGGCGCGGGCCCGCTCGGCGCCGAGGTAGTGCCAGGGCGCCCACTCGTGGCCGCCCCACGGGGAGAGCCAGTTGGTGAACGACACGTAGATCAGACCGCCCGGCCGGGTCACGCGTGCCAGCTCGCTGAGGAAGGTCTGCGGATCCGCCACGTGTTCCAGGACGTTGGAGGAGAACGTGACGTCGGCGGTCCCGTCGGACAGCGGCAGCAGGTAGCCGTCGGCGACCACCGTGCCGTCGGGCGGTCTCTCGCCGAGTTCGCGCACGTCGGGCTCGAAGAGGTAGGCGTGCGCGCCGCGCCGCCGGAACTCCTCGGTGAAGTGCCCGCTGCCGCCGCCGACGTCCACGACCACCCGCCCGGCCACCGGCCCGTCGTACGCCTCGACCTGGTCGGCGGCGTCCCGGGCGAGCAGCGAGTAGCAGGCGTCCGGGTCGTCCTGCTCGCGCAGGAAGGCGCGGAACAGGGCGAGGGAACGCCGCAAGGAGGGGTCCTTGAACCCTCGGTGAGGTGACGCCGTGGAGGGGCGCGGGGCCGTCGTCGACGTGCGGTCACCGCCGCCTGGGGCCGACCAGCCGCGCACGACCCGCGTCACGACGAACCCCGCACCGCTTCCGCGGCCACCGCACGGAACTGCGACACCGTACGGTCCCACCGGTACCGCGCGGCGTGTTCCCGGGCCGCCTTGCCCATCAGTTCCCGGCGATGTCCCGACAGGGCCAGCGTGCACCAGGCCGCCGCGAAGGAGGACTCGCCGGCCGCCAGGACGCCGGTCTCGCCGTCGACGACGGAGTCCCGCAGGCCGGGCACGTCGAAGCCGATCGCCGGGGTCCCGCGGGCGGCCGCCTCCGTCACCACCAGACCCCAGCCCTCCACCGCCGACGGATGCAGCAGCAGCCAGGCCGCGCACAGCAGCCGGTGCTTCTCCGCCTCGCAGACGTGCCCGGTGAACTCGACACCGGAACCGGCCAGCGCGGCGAGCCGCTCCCGTTCGGGGCCGTCGCCCACGATCACCAGACGGCCGCCGGTGACCGGACGGACCCGCTCCCACAGCCGCAGCAGCAGGTCGACGCGCTTGTACTCGACGAGCCGGCCGACCGCCACGAACAGCGGCTCGGGGGAGCGGTCGGCGCGCGGACCGGGCTCCTCGACGCCGTTGTGGACGACCCGGATCCGCTCGCGTGCCACGCCGAGCGCACGCAGTGCCTGGGCGGTGGACGGGGAGACGGCGACCAGCAGCCCGCGGGACTGCGGGCCGGTCAGCGCCCAGTGTTCGAGTCGCCGGCCGATCCGGGCGGCGGGCGCGAGCGGACCGCCGAAGCGCATCCCCCACAGGTCGGAGTGGACGTGGTTGACCAGGCAGAGGGTGGGTCCGCGGTGCCACAGCGGGGCCAGGTAGGGCATGCCGTTGCACACCTCGACCAGCAGGTCGCAGTCGCCGATCTGGCGCGCGAAGGCCGAGCGGGCGCGCAGATAGTGACCGTAGGGGCCGCCCGCCGAGACGACCCGGTAGTCACGGAAGGCCGCCGGGCCGCCGCACAGGAGCGTGACCTGATGCCCCTGCCGGGTCAGGCCGTCGGCCAGCCGGTCGACGAGCAGCTCGGAGCCACCCGCGGCCGGGTTGCCGAGGTCCCGGTGCGCGAGGAAGACGATGCGGCGCGGGGGTGGGGGGAGCGCCGGCGGGTGCTGCTGCGGCCGGGGGAGCGCGGTGCGCAGCGGCGGTACGTGCTGGGGCATGGGTGCTCCAACTCGTCTCGGGGTGCGGTACTCGATGTGCGGGAAAGGAGGGTCGCCTGTGGGGAAGGGAGGACTGCCTGTGGGGAAGGGAGGACTGCCTGTGGGGAATGAAGGTTTCTATGCCTGTCCTGAGCGGGGCCTGTGGACGGGATGTGCGCGGGGTGGGGTTGGACAGTTTTCGCCGAGGCGTTCGTCACGGCTACTCACGCGCATGACAATTTCGGGGCTTGTTGTACCTGACGTCACGTCACAACGTGAGCGTCGGTCCGATTCCGGGCCTTGACGGCGTCCCGGGCCGCGCAGACACTGGGCCGACGGGCAGCGGCGGGCACCGGGGTGGGACGACCTCCGGAGCAGAGAGGCTGACCCCGTATGTCCAGACTGATCGCAGCCACCGTGACCGTCGTGGTCGCGGCCGCCCTCGCCGTGGGCGCCGCGTTCGGCGTCGTCGCGTTGCTCGAAGCCACTCCCGAGCAGCCCAACAGCCCTCTGATCACCTACGAACAAGCCGGTCAGGAGCGCTGACCGGTGACCGCCCAGCCGGCAACCGTCACCCCGCCCGCCGCCACCGGCGCCGCCCGTTCCGCCTGGCACGAGGTGCCCCGGCTCCAGGTGCGCCGGTTCGCGGCGACCGCCAAGGCCGAGGCGCCCGAGCTGGCCGAGGAGATCCTGCGCGAGATCCGTCGCGAGTACCCGCACCTGCCGCTCGTGCTGGACGAGAACGGCGAGCCGATGGCGCTGGTCGGCATCCGGCGTGCCATCGAGGTGTTCGTGCAGCACCTGGAGCACGCCGACTACTCGACGGGCCGCCCCACCGTGCCGCCCGGCGTCTTCCAGGACTTCGGCCGCGGGGAGGGCCGGGGCGGCCGCACCCTGGACTCGCTCCAGGCGATCTACCGGATGGGGGTACGGCTGGCCTGGCGCCGCTTCGCCGACATCGGCCAGCGCGTGGAGATCCCGCCGCCCGCGATGTACGAACTGGTCGACGCGGGCTACGAGTACCTCGACGGCCTGGTCGACCAGTCCGTGCGCGGCTACGCCGAGGCCGCCGCCCGCCAGGCCGGGGAACGGCTGCGCCTGCAACGCCGCCTGATGGAGCTGCTGCTCGCCGAACGCCACCGCGGTGACCCGGCCGACGCCCTCGCCGAACGCGCCGCCCGGATCGGCTGGCAGCTGCCCGACAAGGTCGCCGTCGGGGTGCTGCTGCGCCCGGCACGGGAGGCGGTCGCGCCCGCCGTCGGGCAGGGTGTGCTGCTCGACCTGGAGTACGAGCAGCCCCGCATGGTCGTGCCCGAACCGGACGCCGCCGGGCGTCCCGAGCTGCTGCAACGCGCGCTCACCGGCTGGGCGGGCGCCATCGGGCCGCCGGTGCCGCTGGCCGACGCCGCGAAGTCGCTGCGCTGGGCCGAGGCCGCCGTACGCCTGATGGAACGGCGGCTGCTGCCCGCCGGGGAGGTGCTGTTCTGCACCGAGCACACCGAGGCCCTGGTGCTGCTCCAGCCCGAGGAACTCCTCGACGACCTGGCGCTGCGCTGCCTCGCACCGCTCGCGCACTGCGGGCCCGCGCACGCGCGGCGGCTCGCGGAGACCCTGCTGGCCTGGCTGGAGACGCGGGGCGGGGCGCCCGAGGTGGCGGAGCGGCTCGGTGTGCATCCTCAGACCGTCCGGTACCGGTTGCGGCAGATACGGGAGCTGTGGGGCGACGAGATCGACGACCCCGACCGGCGCTTCGAACTGGAACTGGTGCTGCGTGCCCGGCGGTTGCGCGGCGAGATCGGGCGCGGCGGCGCTCAGTCCCGCCGGGCGGCGCCCACCGGCAGGCGGGTGAGGTCGCGGCCCACCACGACACGGCCGGAGTAGCCGCGGCTCGCCTTGGCGTACCAGGTGGCGTCCGGGACGAGATGGGTGGCGCCCGGCACCAGATGGGTGAGGGCCAGCGTGGGCACACCGCCTCGGCGGCGCCCCGGCGGCGAGCACCGCCGCGGCCACGCCCGCGGCCACCAGCCGGGCCCGCCGTGAGGCCCCGGAGCGGACCGTACGCCCCCTGCGAAAAAGTGTCATGACTGACAGCATAGCCAAAGTGTCATGACTGACAGATTCTGTACCGTCGGTTTTCCGCCTGCGATACTCCTCACATGGCAACCCTCGACACTCCCCACGCCGAGCCTCGCGGCCGGCGCGAGGCTCACAAGGCGGCCACGCGCAAGGCGCTCCAGGAGGCGGCGCACCGCATGTTCGAGGAGCGCGGCTACGCCCGGACCACGGTGCGGGACATCGCGGCGGCGGCCGGGGTCACCGAGCGGACGTTCTTCCGTTACTTCCCCTCCAAGGAGGACCTCGTCCTCGACGAGACGCTTGACCTCGCCCCGGTCATGCGGGCCCGGGTGATCGCCCGGCCCGCCGAGGAGGACCCCTACGCCGCCGTGCTGGGCGCGGCCCTCGAACTCGTCTCCGACGGCGGTGTGGGCCTGATGTTCAGCGGCCCGCCGCAGCGCTTCCCCGGCCAGCCGGTGCGTCAGCTCCTGCCGGTTCTCAGCCAGTTCGAGACCGAGCTCGCGCAGGCCGTGCGGGAGCGGCTCGCGCGCCACGAGCCCGACGCCGCCTCGTCCCTGCGCGCCGCGGTGCTCGCGCGGGCCGCGATCGGCGCGATCCGGTCGGCGCTGTTCGCGTACGCGGCACTGCCGGAGGGGGAGCGCACCCTGGCCGTCGCCGAGGAACTGCTGCGCACGGCCTTCGGTCACCTGCGCACGGACTGAGTCCCCGGCGCCCCACCCGGCCCTGCAAGGCCATTGCCCAGGCAAACACTCCATGAGTAGCCTGTGTTCGCCATTCCGACCGCGTGTTGAAATATCGAACACGGAGCGGCCCGGATCGACGCACCGCTCAAGCCAACAGCACACCCAGCCGTAAGCCGCAGACGCAAGTCTCAGAACGCAAGGGAGGGAGCCGGCCGTGGGACGCCTCGTACCTGCCGTGACCCGGGCTCTCGACATCCTGGAGCTCTTCCTCGACGGGGACGGCACGCTCTCCGCCCCCGACATCGTGCGCAAGCTCCAGCTGCCGCGCACCACCGTGCACGAGCTGGTCACCACGCTCGCCGCCCGGTCGTACATCGTCCAGGTCCCCGGCCAGCCCGGCCGTTACCGGCTCGGGGTCCGGCCCTACCAGCTCGGCAGCCGCTACGCCGAGCAGCTCGACCTCGCCGCCGAGGGCCAGCAGGTCGCCCGGTCCGTCGCCGAGACCTGCGACGAGACGGTGCACGTGGCGATCCTGGAGGGTACGGACGTCATCTACATCGCCAAGGTCGACTCCACGCACGCCGTGCGCATGGTCTCCGCGGCCGGCCGTCGCCTCCCCGCCCACTGCACCTCCGTCGGCAAGATGCTGCTGGCCTCCCTGCCCGAGCCGGAGCTCGCGGCCCGCGTCCCCGACGGCGCCGAGCTGGCCGCGATGACGCGCAACAGCATCACCGACCCCGCGGGCCTGCGCGAGGTCCTCGCCGGCATCCGGCAGCGGGGCGTCGCCGTGGAGAGCCGGGAGTCCAACCCGGACGTCTCCTGTGTCGCCGCGCCGGTCCGCGACCGCACCGGCCAGGTGGTGGCCGCCCTGTCCATCTCGGTGCCGATGATCCGCTGGAGCGACGAACGCCGCGCCGAGCTGGAGCAGCTCGCCGTGAAGGGCGCGGCGGAGCTGTCGGAGCGGCTGGGCCACCGGAGCGCCGTATGACCGCCTACGAGGTGGCGGTACGGGCCGAGGCGACGCTCGGTGAGGGCCCGACGTGGGACGCGCGGGAGGGGCGGCTGATCTGGATCGACATCCTGGGCTACCGGCTGCACACCTACGACCCCGCCACCGGCCGCCGCACGACCCGCACCACGCACCAGCACATCGGCGCGGCCAAGCCCCGCGCGGGCGGCGGACTGGTCCTCAACCTCCGGGACGGAGTGGGCCTGCTGGACCCGGACGGCACCTTCCGCCGGCTGCATCACGACCCGGTCCCCGGCCGCCGCGCCAACGACGCCGCCGTGGCGCCCGACGGCGCGCTGTGGGCGGGCACCATGCGCTACGACGAGGCGCCGGGCGGCGGCACGCTGGCCCGGGTCGCGCCCGACGGCTCGGTGGAGGTCGTCCTCGACGACGTGACGGTGAGCAACGGCACCGGCTGGAGCCCCGACGGCCGCCTCATGTACTACGTCGACTCCCCGACCCGCCGGATCGACGTCTTCGACCACGCCGACGGCCGGGTGTCGCACCGCCGCACCCTGGCCCGGATCGAGGAGGGCGCCGGATTCCCCGACGGCCTCACGGTCGACGCCGACGGCTGTGTGTGGGTGGCCCTGTGGGACGGAGGCGCGATACGCCGCTACACGCCGGCCGGCGAGCTGGACCGGATACTCCGGCTCCCCGTCCCCCGCCCCACGGCCTGCGCCTTCGGCGGCGCGAACCTGACGGACCTGTACGTCACCACGGCCCGCACCGGCCTGTCGGCCCCGTCCCCGCTGTCCGGCTCACTGCTGGTCCTCCCCGACACCGGATCCGGCGTGGCCCAACCGGCGTTCGCGGGCTAGCGCCGGGGTGCGGTACGGCACGCCTGCGTGAGGCGGGAGGCGTCCCGAACTCGCTTGGTGGGGACGGGTGTTTCTGCAAAGCTGTGGCGATGACCACCACACCAGAATGGGAGCAGCGCTCCGCCGATCTGTGGGCCGCCATCGACGACTACGACGCGGCCGACTTCCGCGCCAAGGTCGGGGCGCTCGCCGACGAACTCCCGGAGGGCCACCCGGTCGCGTACTTCGAACGCGCCTGCGCGAACGACTCGACCGGTGTCGGCGAGGAAGCCGTGCCCCTCTACCGGCAGGCCCTGGACGGCGGCCTGACCGGCGAGCGCCGGCGTCGGGCCGTGATCCAGATGGCGAGTACGCTCCGCGCCATGGGGGAGGCCGAGACCAGCGTCGAGCTGCTCACCCGGGAACGGGACAACGGCTCCGACCACCTCGACGACGCCGTCACCGCGTTCCTGGCGCTGGCGCTGATGGACGTCGGCCGGGAGCGCGAGGCCGCCTCGCTGGCCCTGGGGGCACTCGCCAAGCACCTGCCGCGCTACAACCGCTCCCTCGCCAACTACGCGAAGATCGCGATCGGCGAGGAGCCGACCGCCTGACGAGTTCCCTCCGCCTGCGGGCGAAGGGGCGCCGTCCAGTCCGTCCTTCCGCTGCAACACCCCGTTCTTCGTTACCGCTCCCGACTGGAGGACGGCTACCGGCGCACGAGCCCGGCCCGCGGGACCGCCAGGGCCTAGGGAAGCCCCGCGGCCTTCCGCTCCTCGCTGGTCAACGGGGGGCCGGGGAGGGCCGGCTGCAGCGGCCCCAGCGCCGCCGCCAGCAGGACCGACGGGGCAAGCAGCACCTCCGAGCGCCGCTCCAGCGAGGTCACGTCGGTCACCCGGCGGGCGATCCGGCCGTTGCCGGTGGCCGTGTACATCAGCCGGTCGACGTACGAGGCCACGAGCCGGTCCCTGAGCGTGGGGCCGTCCGGGGTGGCGCCGGGGTAGAACACGTCCTGGCCGATGGCAAGGTCCCAGGCGGCGCCGACCGGCCGTGCCAGCGCCTTCTGGATCCGGCGGGACAGCCCGGGTGCCGCCCAGCCGTGGCGCCGCGTCAGGTCTCGCAGCAGCAGCGCGCTCTGCGCGGCGGCCGCGAGGCCGTGCCCGTAGACCGGGTTGAAGGAGGCGAGCGCGTCGCCGAGGACGGTGAAGTTCTCGGGCCAGTCCCGCATCCGCTCGTAGTAGTACCGGCGGTTGACGGTGGCGCGGGTGAACGACACCTCGGACAGCGCCTCGGCCCGTTCCAGCAGGTCGCCGATGAGCGGGTGCCGGAGGTCCTCGCGGGCGAACCGCGCGAAGTCGCCGGTCGCCGGGGAGGGTTGGCCGCCACGGGTGCCGGACAGGGTGACGATCCACCGGCCGTCCTCGATGGGCAGCAGGAAGCCCGCCCGGCCCGGTCCGCCGTCCCGCGGGTCGGACTGCACGTTGACGACCGGGAAGCCGGAGCGGGCGTCCTCGGGGGCGAGGTAGAGCCGGCTGGCGTACGCGAGACCGGGGTCCACCTTGCGCTGCGGGGCCGTGGGAAGTCCCAGGTCGGTCAGCCAGCGGGCGGCCGTCGAGCCGCGCCCGGTGGCGTCGACGACCATGCCCGCCCCGACGACCCGCTCCTCGCCGGCGTCGCGTCCCCGCACCCGGACCCCGGTGACGGCCGCCGCGGTGCCCTCAAGTCCCACCACCTGTGTGCCCTGGAGGACCTCGACCCGGGGGTCCGCGAGGACGTGCGCGCGGATCGTGGCGTCCAGCAGGTCCCGGCCGGCCAGGACCACGTGGTGGGACTCGGGCCAACGGCGGAACCAGCCCTGCCGGGACAGGGCGACCATGTCCGTCGTGACGGGCAGCCGGCGCGCCCCGGCCTCCCGCAGGGCCTCGGTGACACCCGGCACCAGGGCCTCCACCGCCCGCGCGCCGCCCGACCAGAGCATGTGGGCGTGCCGCGCCTGCGGCAGGCCCTTGCGGGGCGCGGGCCCCTCGGGCAGCACGTCCCGCTCCACCATGACGACCCGGTCGGCGAACTCCGCCAGCGCGCGCGCCGCGAGCATGCCGGCGTGGGATCCCCCCAGGACGACGGCGGTTCTGGCGGGGAGGGACGGTTCAGTCATGCGCGGACACACTCTCTGCCGGGGCGGCGGCGCGGGCGCGGACCGCCTTGATCTCGTCGGAACTGCGAAGGGCCTGGGACACGGCGTGGATCTCCCGGAGGAGGTAGGTGTTGTCCGGCTCCGAAGGAGGGGCGCTCCGGCCGTGGTCCCGGGGCCGTTCCCGGGCGGCGACGGCGTCCTGGATCGTCACGGCGGCGGCGAGGGCCTGCGCCCGGCCGCGCTCGAACCCGAGGTCGAGGGCGGCCTCGTACGCCCGTGCGCGCAGGTCCTCGTCGAGATGACGGGAGAGCTGGAGCAGCGCGTCACGGATGAACGTCTCCCGGCGGATCAGGCGGAGTTCGGCGGGGGCGTGCGGGGCGAAGGGCTCGCGGCCGTCGGTGGCGGAACGCATCAGCAGGCCAAGGGGGCGCAGTTGCCGGTGGCGGGCCCGGACACGCCAGTGCTCCTGGAGGTACTGGCCGGCGTGCGGGACGATGAAGCCGACCGCGACCAGGGTGGCGGAGACGCAGGCGGCCACCGGCGCCACATCGGTGCTCAGCCAGTCCAGGTCGTGACCGGTCCAGCGGGCCACGATGGCGGTGAGCTTGGACGCGTCGAAGAACAGGTTCGTCGCGTAGCCGACGCCCAGCAGCCGCAGCCCCCAGCGCAGCCAGGCGTCGAGGCCGTCGGTGCGGATCCAGTTCCAGATCAGCCGGGCCGTGATCGCGCAGGCCACGGTGTGCGCGGTCAGGTAGAGCATGATCTGCTCGCGCATGAAGGGGGTGGTGGCGTAGTACGTGTCCAGGTCGCGCAGGCGTTCCACGGGCGCGTCGGCCAGCCAGAAGAGCACCCACAGGGCGACGATCACGCCGGCGTAGACGGCGACGACCCAACGGACCGCGCGGCGTGTGCGGTTCGCGCGGTCGGTCAGGCCGTTGCGCCAGGCGATGATCAGCAGCAGCCAGGACGCGCAGAGCGCCGTGAGCAGGGAGTAGACCCAGGGCGCCGAGATGTTGGGCACTCCGGTCACGCGGTTCGTCCAGGCGATGGTCTTCGGGGCCGCGAAGACGAACACGGCGCACGCGAAGAGCAGCAGACCACCGACGGCCCGCAGCAGCGGGTCCCGCCACATCTTGATGATGCTGGGCAGTTTGATCGCCAGGGCCGCGGTCAGTACGAGGGCCGGCAGCCAGAAGGTCATGTGCACCTCGCTGAAGAGATCACCCGCGGGGGACCGCCGGCGACGCCGTAGGCGTTCGTCACCGCTGCGCACCCCTTCGTCCGCGGTAGCCCATGGAACGCTGTACGGGGTCGAGCGAACCGATGTCGTGGCTGCCGCCGCGGTCGCCGCCGGCGAGGGGGCGGAACAGCGCGGCGAGCCGGTGGCCGAACTCGTCGGCCTCGGCCTCCTCCCGCCGGCGCGAGCCGTTGCGGGCGGCGACCGCGAGGGCGGTGCCCTGCCTGCCGGAGCGGTCCGCGAGGGCGTGCGCGGCGGCCGGCCCGACGACGTGCTGATGACCGTGTCCGGCGTACATGTGCCACAACTCATGGCCGAGAATCACCAGTTGCTGAACGGCCTCGGCGCGTTCCTCGACGATGACGAGGTCGAAGTCCTCGAACTCCACCCACAGCCCGGTCACTTCGATCTCGTCGGGGAACCGCTCGAAGCGCAACTCGACGGGACGCCCGCCGCGCAGCGTGCTCATCGCCTCGCACAGGGCCCGGCACAGTCCGTGCATGTCGGCGGGGGGACGGGGGCGGGCCCGCAGGGCGGTGCCGAGTTCGGCGGCCAGCGCGCGCATGGCCGAGCCGCGCCGCCGGCGCCGTAGCGCAGCGAGATCCATCGCACCCCCTCACCACCGATCGACGACCGGTTCGAGACTACGCGGCCGGATGTGTCCGCGTCATGTGGTCCCGCGACCGTTGTTCAACCGAGAACGATCACCGGGTGCCGAGAGTCGTGCGCGACCCATCGACGCGCACCGTTGACGCGCAACTCCTCGGGATTACGGCCCTGTTCGCGTTTCCGGGCGGCATCCGAAATGCCGAACACTTCGGTAGGCGAGGTGAACCCCCGCCTTTTCGGCTCCTTCATGGAACACCTCGGCCGCTGCGTCCACACCGGCGTGCACGAACCCACCCATCCCACGGCCGACGCCGACGGCCCGCGCACGGACGTCCTTCCGACCCCGACGCCCGCAACACGCTCACCGACCCCGACCGCGTCACCCCGCACCCCGTCACCGGCACGACCCTCGCGGACGGCCGGCTGACGGCCGCACTGGAGCCGCTGTCGTGGAACGTGATCCGGCTGGCGCAGCGGCGGTCACAATGGACGTATGAGGATCTCGGCACGGGCGGACTACGCGGTACGGGCGGTACTCGAACTCGCCGTACGGCAGGGCGGCGAACCGGTGAAGGCGGAGGCCATCGCCACCGCGCAGGAGATCCCGCACAAGTTCCTGGAGGGGATCCTCGGAGATCTGCGGCGCGGCGGGATCGTCGACAGCCGGCGCGGCGGCAGCGGCGGCTACCGGCTTGCGCGCGAGGCGTCGGCGATCACGGTCGCCGACATCATCCGGACCGTCGACGGCCCGATCGTGTCGGTCCGCGGCGAGCGCCCCACCGGGCTGGCGTACCAGGGCTCGGCGGAGCCGCTGCTGCCGCTGTGGATCGCGCTGCGGGCGAACGTGCGCAAGATCCTCGAAGGGGTCACGGTCGCGGACATCGCGGCGAACGCGCTCCCGGAGCGGGTACGCGAACTGGCGGCGGAACCGGCGTCCTGGGAGAACCCCACCTGAGCCCACCCGGGGTCGACGACGGGCCTAGTACACGCCGGACACCAGCTCCAGCGCCTCGCCAAGACCGCCCGGCCTCGGCATCCCGGACGGTGCGGAGCCGGCCCACCCGGTGCCGCCGAGCACGACCAGCGGACGGCGGCGGGCGCCGCGGGCACCCCAGCGGGTCCCGGCGACGTGCGCCGCAAGGGGCGTGCTCGCCGTGCTGCGGGCCTGCGCCCACAGGACGACGACGGGAGGGCCGAGCCGTCGCACCGCCGCGGTCAGGGCCTCCGCCGGCACGGCCGCGCCGAACATCCGGGTGGGCACCCCGCGCTCGCTCAGCGCCGCGGTGAGGGCTTCGAGAGCGAGGGTGTGCTGCTCCCCGGGCACGCAGGCCAGCACGACCGGACCCGGGGCGGGCGCGGGGACCGCCTCCGGCGGCGCGGCGGGCGGGTCCACCCGCCGCGTGGCCCGGCGCAGCGTGGTCGAGACGTGCCAGGACAGCAGATGCTCGACCTCGACGTAACGGTCGCCCGACGTCTCCCACTTGCGGCCCACGGCGTGCAGCACCGGCATCATGACGTCGTGCCAGGCGCCGACGACGCCGTGCCGGTCGACGGCGGCGGTCAGCAGGTCGTCCACCGCCGGGGCGTCCAGCCGTACGGCGGCCCGGGCGAGGCCGCGGCACTCCTGACGCACGTCGCCCAGGGGGAGGGCACCGGCGGCATGGGAGCGGCCGTCGCCGTCGGGACTCTCGCCGTCCGGGCCGTCCTGTGCCGTCGCGGACACGTCGGCGCCGGCCCGCGCGGCACGGGCGGCCTCCGCGGGCGGGACTCCCGCGGACGTCAGCCGGCACATCGCCTCCAGGACCGCCACGTCCTGCGGTGACCAGCGGCGATGCCGCCCCTCGGTCCGTACCTCCGTGCCCACCCCGTACCGGCGGTCCCACGAGCGCAGAGTCGTCGGCGAGACGCCGAGCCGCCGGGCCAGGGCGCCGGTGGTCAGACCCACCTCGGGGACCGGCTCCCTCTCCCGTGCCATGTGCGAACTCTACGGCGGTGGCACCGGATCAGCCGGGGAAACGGCCGGTCGAACGCAGGAGCCACCGGCGCTCGGCATACGCCAGGTCGTCCCGCCACAACCGCCCGGCGGCGGCGCGCACCAGCGGGCGCAGCGCGGGCGCCAGCGCCCGGGCCACGGCGAAGCCGCGGCGGTCGGAGGCGGCCACGACCGCCTCGATCACGGCGGTGCGCGGCCTGCCCCGGTCGTCCGGGCCGAGCGGCGTGGCATGGGTCTCGACGACGGATCCCTCGCCCTCGCCCTCGACGATGCGCATCACGACGGTGCGCGGCCCCGGCGCGGTGAACACGGCCCGTACCGGCACCACCAGCCGCCCGGCGACCTTGAACGACACGTCGACGGCGAAACCGTCGCCGTCGACGCCCCCGCCCTCCGGACCCGGCACGTCGAGGACGGTGAGGTCCACGAAGGAGTACGGGTGGAACCAGGCGCCGTGCCACGGGTCGAGTCGGTTGGCCACCACGTCCTCGGGCTCACAGACGCCGATCCCGGTGTACACGGCGTGCACGGCGCCGGACAGCGCGGGCCGAGCGGGCACCACGGGGGCCTCGCGCGGCGTCTCGCCGCCGACGTCGTCCAGCCGGACCCAGACGAGGACTCCGTCGTCGTGCGCGGGCAGGGGCTCCCAGCCCGCCGCCGGGCCGCCGTCCAGGGCCAGGCCGTGCCAGTGACAGATGAGGGTGCCGCATCGCACCGGGCTGTCGCCCAGCGGCGCCCCGAGGTGCGGGCAGCTGCCGGGCCCGGCCACCAGCCGCCCCGCGCGGTCGCGCCACACGACCACTTCCCGCCCCGCCACGGTCCGGGCGAGCGGCCGGTCACGGGAGAGGCCGGCGGTGGCGCCGACCACGTACCAGTTGCCGGACGGCCGCGCCCGCGCCCGCTTCAGCGCGCCGGCGATCACGGCGGGGCGGGCCTCCCGCCAGGTCGGCCGCTGGCGTGTCCAGGCCACCGGGTTCCCGCGCAGCCGCAGCGGGAACCGGCCCCGGCGACCGGCGGTCACCGGCTCTCCTCGGAAACCACGGCGGTCGGCACCACCGCCGGGTTGACGGGCGGAGGCGGTGTGGCGGCGCTCGCCGCCACCCGGGCCCGCAGCACGCGGACGAGACCGTCGCCGGCCACCGTCAGCCGCCGCCGCAGCGGCACCACCGCACGCCGGTGGACCACCGTGTACCCGCCCTCGGCGATGGCGTCGAGGATCCCCCCGTAGAGCACGAACGCGGTACGGATACAGGGGCGGGACGCCGGGTCGAGCATCGCGATGCCGGGCGCGGCCTCGCGGTAGACGCCACGGGTGAGGTCCTCGGCGGCCCGCAGCGCGTCGGTGATCCGCCGGTCGCCGCGGCCGGTGCGCCGGCTCCAGAGCAGCAGTTCCCGGTCGGCGCCGTGCGCGGCGAGCAGGTCGGCGGGGAGGTAGACGCGGCCGCGGTCGAGGTCCTCGCCGACGTCCCGCAGGAAGTTGGTGAGCTGGAAGGCCACGCCGAGGGCGGCGGCGTGCGGGGCGGCCTCGGCGCGCGGCACCACGCTGCCGAGGACGGGCAGCATCTGGAGCCCGATCACGGCGGCGGAACCGTGCATGTACGCGCGCAGGTCGGCGTAGGTGGCGTAGTCCGTGACGTCCAGGTCGCTGCGCATGGCGGCCATGAAGTCCGTGAAGTGCCGATGGTCGATGGCGTGGCGGCGGGCGGTGTCCGCGAGCGCGTGGACGACGGGTTCGGTGCTGTGGCCTTCCCGGAGCCCGCGTTCCAGCCTGCCCTCCAGCAGCGCGAGCTGCCGTGCCCGGTCGCCGCGCGTGTCGCCGGTGCCGAGCGCGTCCACGATGTCGTCCGCCCAGCGCGCGAACCCGTACAGGGCGTGCACGGCCGGCCGGCGGTCCACGGGCAGCAGCCGGGTGGCGAGGAAGTACGTCTTCCCGTGCCGGGCGTTGAGGGTGCGGCAGCGGGCGTAGGCGGAGCGCAGGTCCGGGTCGGCGATGCCCGCCGCGTCGAGCTCTCGGCCGGTCATGACGGGATCCCTTCGGTTGTCTGGCGGTCGGTGCGCGGGCGCGGGCGCGGGGTCGGTGCCGGGCCGCCGGTGATGCGGGCGGCGGCGAGTTTGCCGGACAGCAGCACCGTGGGGACGCCCACACCGGGAGTGGTTCCGCAGCCCGCGAGAACGGCGTTGTCCGTGCCGCGCACGAGGTTGCGCGGCCGGAAGGGGCCGGTCTGGCGGAAGGTGTGGGCGGCCGAGAACGGCGTGCCCGCCGCGTGCCCCTGCGCCTGCCAGTCGGCGGGCGTGACCAGGCACTCCTCCTCGATGGCCGCGGCCAGACCGGTCAGTCCCCGGCGTTCCAGCTCGGTGAGGAGCCGGTCGCGGTAACGGGGGGCCAGGTCCCGCCAGTCGGCCGCGCCCGGCCCGATGTCGGTGTTGGGGCACGGGGCGAGGACGTAGTGCAGATGGCGGCCGGGCGGGGCGAGGCCCGGGTCGGTCGTGGTGGGGCGGGTGATCAGCAGGGACGGGTCCGACATGAGGCTGCCGGCGCGGGTGAGTTCGTCGAAGGTGCCGTGCCATCGGGCGCCGAAGGACAGGGTGTGGTGGGCGAGTTGGGGCCAGGTGCGATCCGTGCCCGCGTGCAGGACGACGGCCGACGGCGCGTGCGTCAGCCGCACCGGGCGGCGGGGCGTGCGCCCCAGCAGCCGGTAGGCCAGGGGCAGGTCTGGGGTGAGGACGACCGCGTCGCAGGGGATCCGGTCGTCGGCGGTCACCACCGCGGTCACTCGGCTGCCGCGCCGCTCCAGCCGGACGACCTCCTGGCCGTGCCGGAACTCGGCGCCCGCCGCGGCGGCGGCGTCCGCCATGGCCTGCGGCAGGGCGTGCATCCCGCCGCGCGGGAAGTACACGCCGGCGACGGTGTCCATGTAGGCGATGACGGCGTACGCGGCCAGAGCGCGCCGGGGCGGGACACCGGCGTACAGCGCCTGGAACGAGAACACCCGGCGCAGCCGCTCGTCCCGCAGATGGCGGCCGATGGCCGGCTCCAGCCTGCCGAAGCCGCCGAGGGCGGCGAGACGTGCCAGGTCCCAGGTGAGCAGTTCGAACGGCGAGTCGAAGTTGCGGTCGATGAAGCGCCGCATCTGGGCCCGGTAGACCTGCTCCAGCCAGCGGCGCAGCCGGCGGTATCCGGCCGCCTCGGCGGGGCCCGCGAAGCGTTCGACCTCGGCCTCCATCGCCGGGCCGTCCGTGTGCACGTCCAGCGCGCTGCCGTCGGCGAAGCACGCCCGGTAGGCGGGCCGCAGCTCGATCAGCTCGACCCGGTCGGCGAGGCGGTCCCCGACCGCCGCGAAGGCCTCGTCCGCCAGGTGCGGCATCGTCAGCACCGTGGGGCCCGTGTCGATGCGGTAGCCCGCGCGCGTCAGTCGCCCGGCGCGCCCGCCGGGCAGCGCGTCGCGCTCGACGACGGTGACCCGGCGCCCGGCACCGAGCAGGTGCAGGGCAGCCGACAGGCCGGACAGACCGGCGCCGACGACCACGACGTGGTCGGTGCGTCCCGGCACGGTGCGTGTCATCGGCCGCTCTCCTCGGTCTCGGCGACGGGGGCCGCGGACAGCGGCCCGGCGGCCGGCCGCGAGGTGGGCAGACCCGCCACGCGCAGCAGCAGCCGCTCCAGCTCGGCGCCGCCCGTCGGTTCGAGGCGGGCACTTCTCAGCTGTCCGACGGCGCACCGGGCCAGCCGCCCGATCCTGTCCTCCACGGCCCGCAGCGCACCCGTGGTGACGAGGACCCGCCGCACCGGGTCCAGGGCGGACTCCGGCAGGTCGGCGCGGCCGTGGGCCTCGTCCAGCACCGCGAGGGCATTGAGGTCACCGGCCGCATCGGCCCACGCGCGGGCGACGGTGAAGACGTAGGTGGGCTTGCCGTTGCGCAGGTCGCCGCCCGGCGGCTTCCCGGTGCGGTCCAGGTCGGCGAACAGGTCGTCGATGTCGTCGCGCAGCTGGAACGCGAGGCCCGCACAGCGCCCGGCGGCACACAGCGCCGCCGTCGTGGCCGGGTCGGCGCCCGCGAGTGCGGCGCCCAGTGCCATCGGCCGTTCCACCGAGTACAGCGCGCTCTTGAGGGTGGCGGCCCGGACCGCCTGCGGCACGGCGTGCGAGCGGGTGGCCTGTCCCTGGACGTCCAGATACTGTCCGGCCACCATCTCGGTGCGCATGTCCCGCCACAGCTCCCGCACCCGGCGGGACCCGGGCTCCGGCACCACGGTGTCGGCGATCAGATCGTCCGCCCAGGCCAGCGCCAGGTCCCCGGCGAGTACGGCGGCGGCCTCGCCGAGCCGTTCCGCCCTGCCGTCCGGTGCGGTCCGCCGGTACTGGGCGGCGACGGAGGCGTGCAGGGCGGGTCGTCCGCGCCGGGTGGCCGCGCCGTCCATCAGGTCGTCGTGGGCCAGCGCGCAGGTCTGGATCAGTTCGAGGGCGGCCCCGGTCCGCAGCGCCGCCCGCGCGGCGACGTCGTCCCGGCCGCCGCAGGCGCGCATCGCCCACCACACCAGCCGGGAGCGCAGCCGCTTGCCGCCGTCCAGCGTGAAGCGGGCGACCCGGTCGGCGACGTCGTGGGCGAAGAGCGGGTCCAGCGCGCGGGCGCGGTCGAGGTGCTCGGCCATGACCTGCCCCAGCACCCGGCCGACGGCGGCGGAGACGTCCCGGTCGACGGCGGCCGGCCGGAAACCGTCCGCCGGGCACGGCCCATGCCGGTCGGCCGGAGCCGCGGGGGGCGGTCCGGTCGGGTGGGCCGCGTCGGCACGGCGGTCCGTGGGATGGCTGGCACGCATGCCGGGGTCCTCTCCTCGGTGGCGCGGCACTGTGTCCATGCCTTCCGCGCGAGCGACCGGAACGGATGCGCCAATGGGGTACGTCGGCCGGTGCGCGACGCTCGTCCTCGTGCCGGTCAGCCGCGGTCGCGGGCCTGCTTGAACCGGGCGAGCCCCTCCGAGAGGCCGATCAGCGGCTCCGGGTAGTCGAGCGCGGAGCGCTCGGGACCCTTCAGCTTCCAGGGCTCGTGCACAAACGGGCCCTTGACGCCCTGCAGTTCGGGCATCCAGCGCCGCACGTACGTCCCGTCGGGGTCGTGGCGCCTGGCCTGGACGACCGGGTTGAGGACGCGGTTGGGCCGGGTGTCGGTGCCGGTCCCGGCCACCCACTGCCAGTTGAGCTGGTTGTTGGCGAGGTCGCCGTCGACCAGCAGGGACAGGAAGTGCTCGGCGCCCACCCGCCAGTCGACGTAGAGCGTCTTGGCCAGGAACGACGCCGTCAGCAGCCGGCCGCGGTTGTGCATCCAGCCCTCGTGGCTCAGCTGGCGCATCGCGGCGTCGACGACCGGGTAGCCGGTACGGCCCGCGCGCCAGGCCTCGATGTCGTCGTGGGCCTCCTCGGCGTCCCGCCAGCGGTCGGCGCGGTCGCGGTAGTCGGCGGTGGCCGCGTCGGGCCGGGCGGCCAGGACCTGGCGGTGGAAGTCCCGCCAGGCGAGCTGCCGTACGAAGGCGTCGGCCCCGGCACCGCCCGCCTTGCGGGCCCGGTGGACGATCTCGACGGGGGAGAGGGTGCCGAAGTGCAGGTGCGGCGACAGCCGGGAGGTGGCGTCGCCCGCCAGGTCGTCGTGCCGGTCCTCGTAGCCGCGGACGGCGCCGTTCAGCCAGGCCGTGAGGCGCTTGCGGCCGTCCGTCTCGCCGCCGCGCGCCAGGCCCGGGGAGACTCCCGTGACCTTGCGGCGGGAGGACAGCGGCTCGGAACCGACGCCGGTGGGTACGCCCACCGAGCGCGGAGCGTCGAGCTGGCCGCGCAGTTTCTCGTCGGACCAGCGGCGGAAGTACGGCGTGAAGACCGCGAAGTGGTCCGAGCCGGCCGGGGCGAGGGCGCCGGCCGCCACGGCGGTGGTGACCGTGTCGTGCACGTGCAGCCGTCGGCCGTCCGCCTCCAGCGCGGCACGCAGGCGCTCCTCACGCCGGTGGGCGTAGGCGCTGACGTCGGACGCCATGTGCACCTCGTCGGCGCCGGCCTCGGCGGCGACCTGGCAGACCTCGCGCACGACGTCGCCGGAGCGCACCACCAGCCGCCCGCCGCGGGCCCGCAGACCGGCGTCCAGGTCGCCGAGACAGTCGGCCAGGAAGGCCATCCGGTTCGGCACGGCGAATCCGGCGTCCGCGACACCCCGGTCGTGGACGAACAGGGGCACCACCTGGCGGGAGCCGTCGAGGGCGGCGCGCAGTGGTGGGTGGTCGTGCAGCCGCAGGTCCGCGGTGAACAGAACGACGGACACGTTCATGGGCGTGCTCCAGGGATGAGGGCGCGGGACGAGGAGTGCGGCGCGCACGCCGCGGGTGCCGGCCGGCGGCGCCGGCCGCGAGGAGGCGACGCCCTCGACCTCCGGCGCCTGGAGGACCTCGGGCCGGGCCGGATCACCGGGGCTCACCGCCCCGTGCGGGTGTCGTCCGTGGTGCCGGTTCGCCGGGTGCGGCCGCGGCCTTCGCCGCCGCGCGGGCGATGTTGCGGACCATCCCGCCGAAGACGGCCGCGTGGAAGGGGGAGATGCTCCACCAGTACAGGTGCCCGAGCAGGCCGTGCGGGTGGAAGAGGGCGCGCTGCCGGTAGCGGGCGCGGCCGGCGCCGAGCGGCTCGGCGTACAGCTCCAGCCAGGCCAGGCCGGGCAGCCGCATCTCCGCCCGCAGCCTCAGCAGACGGCCCGGCTCGACGTCCTCCACGCGCCAGAAGTCGACGGCGTCGCCCACTCTCAGCCGGCTCGCGTCCCGCCGCCCCCGGCGCAGTCCCGCGCCGCCGACCAGCCGGTCCAGCCAGCCGCGCACCGACCAGGCCACCGGGAGGGAGTACCAGCCGTTCTCCCCGCCGATGCCCTCGATGATCCGCCACAGCGCCTCGCGGGAGGCGTCCACGGGCACCGCCCGCTTGTCCTGGTAGAGGCTGCCGCCCGCCCAGTCGGGGTCGGTGGGCAGCGGGTCGCTGGGCGCGCCGGGCAGTGCCGAGGAGGACCAGCGCGTGGTGACCTGGGCGTCCCGGACGCGCTGGAGGGCCAGCCGTACCGCCTCATCGAAGCCGACCGGCCCGCCGGGCGGGTCGGCAACGTACTCGGCGATGTCGTGCTCGCGGCAGATCACCTCGTGGCGCAGGGACTCGGTGAGCGGGCGGGCGAGGGACGGCGGGACCGGCGTCACCAGTCCCACCCAGTAGCTGGACAGCCGGGGCGTCAGCACCGGCACGGGCAGGATCAGCCGCCGGGGCAGTTCGGCGACCGCCGCGTACCGGAGCATCATGTCGCGGTACGTCAGGATCTCCGGGCCGCCGATGTCGAAGGCGCGGTTCACCGAGGCCGGCATCGAGGCGCTGCCCACCAGGAGCCGCAGCACGTCCCGCACGGCGACGGGCTGGATCCGGGTGCGCACCCAGCTGGGGGTGACCATCACCGGCAGCCGCTCGGTGAGATAGCGCAGCATCTCGAAGGAGGCGGAGCCCGAGCCGATGATGACGGCGGCCCGCAGCACGGTCGTCGGCACACCCGAGGCGAGGAGGATGCGCCCGACCTCGTCGCGGGAGCGCAGGTGCGGCGACAGCTCGCTGTCGGGGACGCCCGCGGGGACCAGACCGCCGAGGTAGACGATGCGGCGCACCCGGGCGGCCCGGGCCTGCTCCGCGAAGACGCGCGCGGCCCGCCGGTCGGCCTCCTCGAATCCGCCGCCCGTGCCCAGCGCGTGGACCAGGTAGTAGGCGACGTCGATCCCGCGCAGTGCCCCGGCGGCCGACGCGGCGTCCGTGACATCGCCGCGCGCCACCTCGACCTCGCCCGCCCAGGGGTGGTCGCGCAGCTTGTCCGGCGACCGGGTCAGACAGCGCACCCGGAGCCCTGTTCGGAGCAGTTCCGGGACGAGCCGCCCACCGATGTACCCCGTGGCACCGGTGACGAGGCAGTGCGGCCCCGGTTCGGTGGCGTGCTGGTCCATGGTCGCTCCTTGCGTGTCGGCGCATCTCGGATACCTTCCACGCGGGCGGCCCGCTTGGATGCGGTGGGGCTTCGCCTAGGCTGATCAGGTGGCCGGAGCAGACGTGCAGCACAGCGGGGCGGGCGGGACCGACGAGGTGTCCGGGAGCCGGGCCCCGAGCGGCGACCGGGACGTCGACCTGCACGCCCTCGCGGTACGGCTGCGCAGGACGTACGGCGAGATCGGCCGCGTGGTCCAGCGCTTCGCCGGGGAGCGGGGCCTGCACGCGACGGACGTCCAGGCGCTGGCGGCGATCCTGGACGCCGAGGAGCCGATGACGCCGGGCCGGCTGCGCGAGAGCCTCGGACTGACCTCCGGTGCGGTCACCGCGTGCGTGGACCGGCTGGAGCGGTCCGGTCATGTCCGCAGGGTCCGGGAGAGCAGCGATCGTCGCGTCGTACATCTGTACTACGTGGACGACGCCCGGGCCGCGGCCCATGCGCACTTCCGTCCGCTGGCCGACGCCACGCGGTCCGCCATGGACCGGTTCACCGACGAGGAGCTGGCCGTGGTGATCCGATTCCTGTCCGTCCTCAACGAGGAACTCGCCGTCGGCCGGGACTGAGCGGGCCGGGGCGCATCCGAGGGGCCGCCCTACCGGGAAGGAAGGACGTCGCCTACGATCACGGCGGCAAAGTAACTCGATGATTGAGATTCTTTGTCGTTGAGTCATTTTCGAGTCATCGCCCGGCCGGTTGCCCACGACGCCTGGAGAACCATGTCCGTCACCCCCCGGCGAGCCCTCCGGCTCGTCCCCGTCGTCCTGCTGATCGCCTGGCTGGGCATCGGCGGCGCGCTCGGCCCGTTCACCGGCAGGCTCGGTGAGGTGGCCACCAACGACCAGGCGGCCTTCCTGCCCCGCAGTGCCGAGTCCACCAAGGTCGTCGACGAGCAGCGCGCCTTCAGCCAGGCGGAGACGCTGCCCGCCGTCGTCGTGTGGACCACCCTGGGCGAGGCCGCGAGCACGCGGCCCGCGGCGACCCGGGCGCTGGCCTCGCTCGCCGGCACGGCGGGCGTGAGCGGGCGGCCCTCACCCGCGGTCGTCTCGCGGGACGGCGCGGCCCTCCAGGGCGTCGTCCAGCTTCGTCCCGACCTCGGGGACGAACTGCCCGCGGCACTCGACCGGATCCGCGCCGCCGCCGAGCGGGTGCCGGGGACCACGGTGGGACTGGCCGGCCCCGCCGCCACCCAGGCGGACCTGTCCGACGCCTTCGCAGGCATCGACGGACTGCTCCTGGTGGTGGCACTGATCACCGTCCTGGTGATCCTCCTGCTGGTCTACCGCAGCGTGCTCCTGCCCGTCGTGGTGATACTCGGCTCGGTCTTCTCCCTCGGGCTGGCCTGCGCGGTCGTGTACGCGCTGGCCGCACACGACGTCGTGCGCGTCGACGGCCAGGTTCAGGGCATCCTTTCCATCCTGGTGATCGGCGCGGCCACCGACTACGCCCTGCTGATCACCGCCCGCTTCCGGGAGGAACTCGCGCTGCGCGACGACCGCTTCGAGGCCGTGCGGGCGGCGCTGCGGCAGTCCTGGGGCGCCGTCGTCGCCAGCGCCGCGACCGTGGCGCTCGGCCTGCTCGCCCTGCTGCTCAGCGACCTGACGAACAATCGGGCCCTGGGGCCGGTCGGCGCCATCGGCATCGCGTGCGCCGTGCTCAGTTCGCTCACGTTCCTGCCGGCCGCGCTCGTCCTGCTGGGCCGTGCCGCGTACTGGCCCGCAAAGCCCCGTTCCGGTGGGGCGCAGGGTGCCGCGACCGGTGTGTGGCGCGCCATCGCGGACCTCGTGGACCGCGCTCCGCGCAGGGTCTGGGCGCTCGCACTGGCCGGGCTGCTCGCCTGCGCCGCCCTGGCACCGACCCTGACCTCCAAGGGCGTCCCGCTGGACGAGACCTTCGTGGACGACGCCCCGTCCGTCGCCGCGCAGCGCACCCTCGGCGAGCACTTTCCCGGAGGTGCCGGCAATCCCACGGTGGTCGTCGCCGACGCCGGACGGCTGGACCGGGTGGTCGCGGTGGCCCGGGCCACCGACGGGGTCGCCGGTGCGGCGGCGGTGACGCGTTCCGGGCGGCCGGGACAGGAGCCGTTCGTGGTCGGCGGGCGGGCACGCGTGCACGTCACCCTGAAGTCCGCCGCGGACAGCGACGCGGCCAAGGAGACCGTGGCGCGGCTGCGCACCGCCGTGCGGGCGGTGCCGGAGGCTGACGCGCTGGTCGGCGGCTACACGGCCCAGCAGTACGACACGTCGCGCACGGCCGAGCGGGACCGCGCCGTCATCGTGCCCGTCGTCCTCGCGGTGATCTTCCTCGTCCTCGTGGGCCTTCTGCGGTCGCTGCTGGCGCCCGCGCTGCTGGTGGCGACCGTGGCGCTCAGCTTCCTCGCCACTTTGGGGGTGGCGTCCCTGGTGTTCACCCATGTGTTCGGCTTCACGGGCAGCGATCCCTCGGTGCCGCTGTACGGCTTCGTGTTCCTCGTGGCCCTCGGCGTGGACTACAACATCTTCCTGATGTCCCGGGTACGGGAGGAATCGCTGCGGCACGGCGTCCGCCAGGGCATGCTGCGCGGGCTCGTCACCACGGGCGGCGTCATCACCTCCGCCGGCGTCGTGCTCGCGGCGACCTTCGCCGCGCTCGGCGTCATCCCCCTGGCCTTCCTCGTGCAGATCGCCTTCATCGTGGCCTTCGGAGTCCTGCTGGACACCCTGGTCGTCCGGTCCCTGCTGGTACCGGCCCTGGTACGGGACATCGGGCCCCCGGTCTGGTGGCCGAGCCCCCTCGCCCACAACCGCTGACCCTGTCCGGGAGTGGTCGTCCGTCCGGGGTGGCCCTCCCCTTGCGTCAGTGGTCGGCGAGGAGGGTCGTCAGGCCGCGCAGCGCCGTCGAGCGGCCGCGGTTCGGGACCGTCCGCAAGGGTTCGGCCCGTACCCCCCACCTGCGCAACAGCACGTTGGCGGCCAGGAATCCGCTGGTCGCGGCGCGTTCCATGAGGGCGACCGGAAGGCCGGTGGCGACCATGTCACCGGCCACGACGACCGCCGGGTCCGCGGTCCGCACCCGGGGGCGGCGGTCGTAGCCGCCGACCGCGAACAGCGGGCAGTCCTCGCGCCATTCGTCGCGGGAGTCGATCACCCCCGCGTCGCGGGTCTCCGGATACACCCGGTGCAACTGGCTCACCAGCCGTTCCCGCACCTCCTTGCGGTCGGCGCCCCGCGGGACGGCGTAGGCGTGGAGCTCCACCACGGATCCCCCGGTGCGCAGCGCCCAGCGGTGGGCCTCGCCCTCCCAGCGGTCCAGGACGCTGATGTTGTCCAGCTCCGCGTAGCCGCTGGTGCCCAGGAACGCCGGGCGGTCCGGGTGCACCGGCCGGTCCAGCCAGAGCCGGGACACCAGGAACGGCGGGGCGGTGCGCAGCCCCGCGACGCCGGTGCGCCAGGCCCGGTCGACCAGGTCGGGCGAGGCGGCCGCGACCTGCCGCAGGCCGGCCACGTCCATCGCCAGCACCACGGCGTCGTAGGACCGCGTCCGGCCGGCGACGGTGACGCGCACCGTGCCGTCCGCGCCCGGGGACACCGCCTCCACCGGGCTGGACAGCAGGATCGTCGCCCCGCGTTCCTGGAGGTGGTCCCCGAGCGGCTCCCACAGCGCCTGCGGGAACGGTTCGCGCGGCACGTCGAACAACAGGCCCTCGCTGGAGCCCAGGAAGTAGATGTGGAACATCAGCGCCAGTTCCGCCGCCGACAGTTGCCTCGGGTCCGCGAAGAAGCTGCGCGAGAACACCTCGAACGCGAGATGCCGGGCGGCCGCCGGGAAGCGGATGCGCGCCAGGAAGTCGTGCGCGCTGACGCCGTCCAGCTGCTCGTAGATCCGCGGTACGCGGACGTCCAGCAGCGGCAGCGCGGAGCGCGCGTTCATGGTCATCAGGTCCCGCCAGCCGAACGTGGGGCTCAGTGCGACGAATCCGAGGGCGTTCAGCGGGGGAGTGCGCGGCACACGGGCGAAGCTGTCGAGCAGCCCGGCGCTGTGGCGCAGCGGGTAGTCGGGCAGGGGGATCAGACCGTGCAGGCCCGGGTCGGTCCGCCGTAGCAGCGCACGCAGGTTGTAGTACTGCCGGAAGAACGCGTGGAAGCCGCGGGTCATGGTCCCCGTCGACCCGTCGGCCAGCCGCACCTGCCACCCCGAGAGCCGCCCGCCGAGGTCGGACTCGCGCTCCAGCAGCGTCACCCGTACCCCGCGCTCCGCAAGGACGGTGGCCGCCGCGAGCCCCGCGATGCCGCCGCCGACCACGGCGACCGACGGCCCGAGGCCTTCCAGACGCGGAACGCCCCTGCGGTCCGTCAGCACGCGTGCCCTGCGGTCCCGTCCGTGGCCGCCACCCGCGTAGGAGCTCTCGCCCACGAAGTCCGTCCTCCTCATGCCTGTCCCTCTCGTGCGGTGGGAACCCGCGCCACGAACGTGTGGGTGATCCCGGTCTGCCAGCCGGTCAGCGGCAGCGTGCGGACAGCGGCGAACCCCGTCCGCTCCAGGCGCGCCGCGAAGGCGCTCGCCGTGTCGAAGTCGACGACGCTGCGCCACAGATGCGCGTACAGCGCGTCGTCCCCGGTGCGCCGCGCCACCGGGAGGACCAGGCCCTTGCACACGGCCGTCCACACCGCGCGGTGCGCCGCCCGCCCGGTGAGGCTGTACTCGTGCACCGCGAGCCGCCCGCCCGGCAGGAGCACGTCCCGCACGCCCGCGAGGACGCGGTCCGGGTCGGCGACGTTGCGGAACAGGTACGCGGCGAACACCGCGTCGAACGGGCCGGTGACCCCGGCCGCGGCCAGCCCCTCGGCGGGGGCGTGCACGAAGTCGACCCGGGCCGGCCAGCGTTTGCTCCGCGCCCTGGCGAGCATGCCCTGCGACGCGTCCACCGCGGTGATCCGGGCGCGCGGCGCGGTGGCCAGCAGGGCGGCCGTGGAGGCGCCGGTGCCGCAGCCGAGGTCGAGCAGGTGCAGGCCGCTGCCGCTGTCGGGCAGGGCCAGCCGGCGGGCGGAGCGGCGCAGCTGGCCGTGGTACCCGGGGTTGGCGGCGACCATCCAGTCGTAGCACGGCGCGGCGTGATCGAACGCGGCCGAGAGTTCGGCATCGCGCAGGAGTGACATGGGGATGCTCCTCGGTACGGCGGTGGAGAGCCGGGGAAGGGGGGCGTGATCCCGGCCGGCTGCCGGGGCGAGACGGGTCATGACCCGGCCGGGCGCCGGGGCAGGAAGGGCAGTTCCAGGGCGGTGCGCAGCATCGGCCGCGCCGGGGTGCGCAGCCCGACCGCGAGGTCCTCCAGCACGTTGGTCCGGCCGTCGAGGAAGCGCAGCAGCCGCGGCGCCGGCACCTTCCCGAACAGCCCGGTGAACAGCGCGGCCCCGTCCACCCGTCCGGTGTCCAGGGCACGCAGCAGCACGGCGTCCATGGCGCGGGCCCGCGCCGCGTGCGGGGCGGGGGCGAGCGGCGTACGGCCCTCGGCCAGCGCCGCCGCGATCGCCCGCGACTGGCGCTGGGCCGCGGCGAAGGAGTAGCCGGTCGCGGGGCGTGTGGTCCCGCCCGCCACCCCGATCGGGAAGACGGACCTGCCGGTACGGCGCGGGAACCGGGCGTCGGTCATCGCGATGACGCCCTCCTCGACCGCCGTGACCTCGAAGTCGCCGACGTCCAGCACCTCGGTGACGTAGTGGCCGAGCGCCCGGTCGTAGGCGGCGCCGCCGAGGACCGCGGCGGAGAACTCCGTGTACTCGACCAGGGCCTCGCGCGGGCCGAGCGGCAGGACGTAGCCGAAGGCGAGCCCGTGCCGTGGTTGCGGGGTGCGGAAGTCCATCAGGTCGGCGACGCCCGGGTCGAAGACGGGGCGGGCGGTGCGCACGAACCAGCCGCGGAAGTGCTGCAGCAGCGTCGCCCGGGCCGGTCCCGGCCGCCCCGGCGGCCGGGAGTCGAACACCCAGCGGGCCCGCAGCCGCACGGGAGCACCCCGCGCGTCATGACCGCGCACCTCGGCACCACCGGGGACGTCTTGCACGCTCTCGACGACGGCTTCCAGCCGGAGACATCCGGACCGGGCCAGCTCCCCGTCCGCCCACCGCTCGAAGTCCGGGGACCTGATCATCTTGTAGCGCAGCGGGGCGGGATCGCGCACCACGGCCGCGCCGTCCGGGCCGGTGACGCGCAGGCGGCCCCAGTCGGCGCGGACGGCGCCGTCGTACTCGCCGCCGGCCGCCTCCCAGTAGCACCAGGTCCGGGGTCCGGGGCGTAACGCGCCGGGCGGGGCCTCGACCAGAGCGACCGTCAGGGGACGGCGGGCCCGCATCCGGGGCGCGGTCAGCCGCCGCGCCAGCGACAGCCCCGCGGCGCCGCCACCGATGACGACTACGTCTGCGTCCCGCACCAAGGCTCCCTCGCGGCCGTGCCGGTCCCGGGGCGCTGTCCCGGGCGCGTACTCATGATGCTGTCGCTTCCGCGCCGGACCCGCTCCTGGATGCACCGCCGGACGGAGTTCACGCGTTCGCCGTGCCCGCGTCCTCGCGCAGGCAGCGGGCGAGGCGGTGCAGCCCGCGGCGGGCGTGGCTCTTGACCGTGCCCAGGGGCCAGCCGGTGACGTCGGCGATCTGTGCCTGGGAGAGGTCGTCGTAGAAGGCGAGGCGCAGCACCTGGCGCTGCGGCGAGGACAGCTTGGCCAGCTCGGTCGCCACCAGCACCCGGTCGATGGCCGCCTCCGGCTCCGCCGCCGCCCGCGCGGCCCGGCCGGCCAGCAGCGACCCGGCGACCTCGGCGAGCTCGGTACGCCGGTAACGGGCCGCGAGCGCGTCCGCGACCTTGCGCCGGGTGATGCCCACCAGCCAGGCGGACAGCGCGCCCCGCTCCGGGGCGAAGCCCGCCCGGCCGCGCCACGCCGCCAGGAACACCGCCTGGGTGACGTCCTCCGCCTCGCCCCGGTCCGCGAGCGAACGGCTGGCCAGCGCGTGGACCAGCGGCCCGAACCGCCGGTACATCGCGGCCAGGCAGTCCTCGTCACCTTCGGCGAACCGCGCCGCCAGGTCCTCGTCGACGATCCGCTGTGCGTACATACTGCGTGGCCCCCTCAGCCGAGCGGTACTCCTCCGTCGTCTAGGCAGTCACGGTGCGACCCGCTACCGGGGGGCTTCAACTCGCACCGACCGTGCATCGCTTTTCGGGTGCCTCGCAGAAGGAGGGCGCCACCGCGGCTACCCTCGTCCGCGATGAACAGACGGCGACAGAAGAAGCTGACGGCACGCCTCGTGACGGCCGCGATGTGCGGCGAGCACACCGACGTCGAGGCCCTGCTGCACGCGGGGGCCGACCCGAACACCGCGGACCTCGAGGGCATGACCCCGCTCTACGCGGCCTCGGTCCACGGCGCCACCGACGTCGTGCGCACCCTGCTGGAGGCCGGCGCCGCTCCCGACACGGAGAGCGCGGGCGTCGGCGCGGAGGGCACACCGCTGTGCGCGGCGGCGTGCTGGGGCCACACCGGGACGGTCCGCGAACTCCTCGCCCACGGTGCGGACGCCGGCCTCCGTGAGGACGGCGGCACGGGCCTCACGCCGTTGGAGTGGGCGCTGCGCGGCCCGCACCCGGAGACGGCGGAGGCACTCCGCGGCGCCGCGGGTGCGAGGGTCACTTCGTGAGGTGACCGGGGAAGTCGTCCCACACGGCGGGGGAGACGGTCCGGCACTGGCCGATCGGTGGGACGTGCTGGACCGAGGTCCGGCGCCGGGGAAGACCGTGCGGGCGGAGATGGACGTACCGGATTGGCTCCGTCCGTTCCGGGCCTGACGGTCACGGGACGCGTGTGCCCGTCACCCCACCTGCCCCATCCCCGCCGCGTTCGGCCAGTTCGTCGTGCCCGGCCAGCCCGTGGCCGCGGCGGGGGAGAGGCCGCCCGGCGGGACCGGGCCCGTGGTGCCCCGGACCTGGGCCGCGGTGAGGCCGCCGCGTGCGGGGACGCCGGGCGGCGTGGGAGCGGGCAGGGGCGGTGGGACCGCCTGAGCCACCGCCGGCTGCGGCATGGCGGGTTGAGGCATCGCGGGCTGGGCTGCGGGGGGCTGCTGCATCGGCGGTTGCGGCATCTGCTGCGGGAGCTGTGGTGGGGGGATCTGCCCGGGCAGCTGCGGCTGCGGGATCTGTTGCGGGAGTTGCGGCTGCGGGATCTGCTGGGGCGGCTGCGGCTGCGGCAGCTGCGGCTGGGGGTACGCCTGCGCCGCCGCCGGCATCGGCATACCGCCGCCGGCGCCTGGTGCTCCTGCCGCGACGGCCTGCGCGGCGAGGCCCGGCATGCCGGCCCCGTTGGTGGCGCTGACCAGCCGGTCCACCGCCGCCGTGCCCGAGCTGTAGCTGGTCCCGGTGCTCGGCTCGGGCACGGCGGCTCCCCTCCTGGTCCCGTAGAGCACCTGTTCCAGGCCGGACACCAGGCGACGCACATCCACCTGGGGGCGTACCACGAGACGCAGGAAGCGGCTGGAGGATCCGATCTTGTTGCCGCACTCACGGACCAGGATCCGGTGCTCGGTGAGCAGCCGGTCCCGGACCACGGTGCCCTCGGCGCCGACCGGGAGACGCACGAAGAGGAAGTTGCCCTGGGAGGGGTAGACCGTGAGGCCGGGCAGAGAGGAGAGCTGGCTGGCCATCTCCAGACGGTCCCGGCGGACCTGCTGAAGGCTCTGCGCGTACTCCTGGCCGTGCTCCTTCAGCATGAACACCACGTGCTCGGCGAAGGAGTTGAGGTTCCACTTGGGCAGCATGGAGCGGATCCGGCCCGCCAGGGCCGGGTTGGCGACCAGGTAGCCGAAGCGGATGCCGTGCAGGCCGAAGTTCTTGCCGAGGCTGCGCAGCACGACGACGTTGGGGCGGATCATCGCCTCCCGAACGACGCTCGGCTCGGCCTCCGCGTCGGCGAACTCCAGGAACGACTCGTCGACGACGACCAGATCCCGGTCCGCCATCGCGTCCATGAACTGCACGATCGCGTGCTTGTGCACGAAACCGCCGTCGGGGTTGTTGGGGTTGCAGATCACGGCGGCCCGGGTGCCCCGGGCCCGGATGAACTCGGCGTACTGCGCGAGGTCGAGGGCGAAGCCGCTGGACTCCTGGAGGGGGAACATGTCGACCCGCTTGCCGGTCTCCATGGGCTGGTCGGTCCAGCGGCCGAAGGTGGGGACGGGGACGGCGAGGGACTCCCGGACGAGCAGATGGTCGATCCAGGTGATCAGCTCGGTCGAGCCGTTGCCCATCGCCACGCACTGCGGCGGAAGCTGGAGCAGGCTGCACAGTTCGGCGGTGATGGTGTCGGCGCCGCTCGGGTAGTACGTGACGATCTCGCGCAGCTTGCCCGCCATCTCGTCGAACATCGCCGGGGTGGGGAAGTAGGGGTTGCAGGGGATGCAGAAGTCCACCGGACCCGACCCGTCGCTCTCCCGCGTCAACGCCGCCATCGACGGGCTGTGCGCAGCAGTACTGCGGAACAGCGAGGTGACGTTGTCAGGCAAGGAGACCTCCGGTTGGGGCGGACCCGGCGGGGAGGACCGGGTCCGTCGTATGGGTGGCCCGTGCGGGGGAGCACGGGCCACCCATACATACGGAAGCTGCGGTGGCTGCGTTCAATTCATGTGACGGAAGTGTGGAGTAGTCACGCGCTGAACGAGTGCACCGTCGTCGTGCGGTACGTCTGCCCCGGCCGCAGCACCGTCGACGGGAACGACGGCTTGTTCGGCGAGTCCGGGAAGTGCTGCGTCTCCAGGCAGAGCCCGTCGCCCTGCCGGTAGACGGTGCCGCCGGAGCCGACGAGGGTGCCGTCGAGGAAGTTGCCGGAGTAGAACTGCAGGCCCGGCTCGGTGGTCGCGATCCGCAGGGTGCGGCCGGACGAGGGGTCCCGCAGCGTGGCGATGTGCTCCGGCCGCGCCGTGAGGCCCTTGTCGAGGACCCAGTTGTGGTCGAGGCCCTGGCCGTACAGCAGTTGCGGGTGCGCGACGCGGATGTCCTCGCCGACGGTCTTGGCGCGGCGGAAGTCGAACGGCGTGCCCGAGACCCGCGCCAGCTCTCCCGTCGGGATCAGCCCCGGGTCGACCGGCGTGTACCGCGAGGCGGCGATGGTCAGCTCGTGGTCGTGGATCGTGCCGCTCGACTCGCCGGCCAGGTTCCAGTAGACGTGGCTGGTGAGGTTGACGACTGTGGCCTTGTCGGTGGTGGCCGCGTAGTCGATGCGCCAGTCGCCGTGCCGGGTGAGGGTGTAGGTGACCTTGGTCCGCAGCGTGCCGGGGTAGCCCATCTCGCCGTCCACGCCGGTGCGGTACAGGTGCAGGCCGACGTCCGAGCCCCTGGTGAACGGCTCCACGTCCCACACGCGCTTGTCGAAGCCCTGGGCGCCGCCGTGCAGGCTGTTCTCGCCGTCGTTGACGGAGAGCTGGTAGGTCCTGCCGTCCAGGGTGAAACGGCCCTTGCCGATGCGGTTGCCGTACCGGCCGATCAGGGCGCCGAAGTAGGGGCTCTTGGCGACGTAGTCCTCGAGGGTGCCGAAGCCCAGGGAGACGTTGGCGTACCGCCCGCGCCGGTCCGGGACCTCGAGGGACTGCACGATCCCGCCGTAGGAGAGGACCTTCAGCCGGGTGCCGCCGTTCTCCACCGCCCAGCTGTACACCTTCGTCCCGTCGGCGAGCTTCCCGAAGAGCGACTTCACCGGCTTCTGGTCTCCCGTCGCGTGCGCGGTGCCGCCGGCGGTGGCGGCGGTGAGACCCACGGCCGCCGCTCCGGCGAGGACTGTCCGTCTGTTCAGTTCCATGTGCGGCTCCTGCAAGGGAAGGGGCCCCGCCTCGCGGCGGGGCCCGGATGGCCTACGAACCGACCTTGCGCTTGTTCCACACGTCGAAGCCGACCGCCGCCAGCAGCACCAGGCCCTTGATGACCTGCTGCCAGTCGGTGCCGATACCGACGAGGTTCATACCGTTGTTCAGCACGCCCAGGACCAGACCGCCGATGATCGCGCCGAGCACCGTGCCGACACCGCCGCTCATCGACGCGCCGCCGATGAACGAGGCCGCGATCGCCTCCAGTTCGAAGTTGAGGCCGGCCTTGGGCGAGGCCGCGTTGAAGCGGGCGGCGAAGACCAGACCCGCCAGGGCCGCGAGCATGCCCATGTTCAGGAAGACCAGGAAGGTGACCTTCTTGTCCTTCACGCCGGACAGCTTGGCGGCCGGGAGGTTGCCGCCGATGGCGTAGATGTGCCGGCCGACGATCGCGTTGCGCATGACGTAGCCGAAGCCGACGACCAGGACGCCGAGGATGAGCAGCACGATCGGCGCGCCCTTGTAGCTGGCCAGCAGCAGCGTCGCGACCAGGACGGCGGCGACCAGGGCGACGAGCTTCAGCAGGAAGAAGTTCCGCGGCAGCACCTCCAGCGAGAACTCCTGCTGGCGCTTGCGGTCGCGTACCTCCTGCAGGACCACGAAGGCGATCAGCGCGAAGCCCAGCAACAGGGTGAGATTGTGGTAGTTGGTCTCCGGTCCGACCTCCGGCAGGAAGCCGTTGGCGACCTTCTGCAGGCCCTCCGGGAACGGGCCGAGGGTCTGGCCCTCCAGGAAGATCTCGGTGAGACCGCGGAAGATCAGCATGCCCGCGAGGGTCACGATGAACGACGGTATGCCGCCGTAGGCGATGAAGAACCCCTGTGCGGCGCCCGCGACGGCGCCCATGGCCAGGCAGAGGATCACCGCCAGCGGCCACGGTATGTCGTTCCTGACCATGAACACGGCGGCCATCGAGCCGATGAACGCCGTCAGCGAGCCGACCGACAGGTCGATGTGGCCCGCGATGATGACGAGCATCATGCCGATCGCGAGGATCAGGATGTAGCTGTTCTGGAGCACCAGGTTGGAGACGTTGCGCGGCAGCAGCAGGTCGCCGTCGGTCCACACGGCGAACAGCACCACGATCAGGCCGAGGGCGATCAGCATGCCGTACTGCCGCATGTTGCGGCGCATCCCGTCCAGCACCATCTGGAGCAGGCCGCCCCCCGCGCCCGCTCCGCCCTTGCCCGCCGGCGCGGGGGCCGGGGTCTTGGCGGTCACATCCGTGCTCATCGCGTTACCTCTTTGTCCTTCGTCATCTGACGCATCAGCGCTTCCTGGGAGGCCTCGGCCCGCGAGAACTCACCGGTCAGCCGGCCCGCGGCCATCGTGTAGATGCGGTCGCACATGCCGAGCAGCTCCGGCAGCTCGGAGGAGATGAAGACGACCGCCTTGCCCTGGGCGGCCAGTTGGTCGATGACCGTGTAGATCTCGTACTTGGCGCCGACGTCGATGCCGCGCGTCGGCTCGTCCAGGATCAGCACCTCCGGACCCGCGAAGATCCACTTGCTGAGGACGACCTTCTGCTGGTTGCCGCCGGACAGCTTGCCCACCGGCTCGAAGACCGTCGGCGCCTTGATGTTCATGGACTTGCGGAAGCCCTCGGCGACCTGCCGTTCCCCGTGCTCGTCGACCAGACCCCGCTTCGCGACCTTCTTCAGCGCCGTCAGCGAGATGTTCCGGTTGATGGTGTCGATGAGGTTCAGGCCGTAGTGCTTGCGGTCCTCGGTGACATAGGCGATGCCGTGCTTCACGGCCTCCGCCACCGTCTTCGTACGGATCTCCCGGCCGTCCTTGAGGACCGAACCGCCCGCGTACCGGCCGTAGGTGCGCCCGAAGACGCTCATCGCCAGTTCGGTGCGGCCGGCGCCCATCAGGCCCGCGATGCCGACGATCTCCCCGCGCCGCACCGACAGCGACACGTCGTCGACCACCTTGCGCTGCTGGTCGATCGGGTGGTGCACGGTCCAGCCCCGGATCTCCAGCGCGGGCGCGGCACCCTCCTCCGGCTGGTGCGGCGTGCGCTCCGGGAAGCGGTGCTCCAGGTCGCGGCCGACCATCCCGCTGATGATCCGGTCCTCGGTGGTCTCCGCGGCCTTCACGTCGAGCGTCTCGATGGTCCGCCCGTCGCGCAGGATGGTCACCGAGTCGGCGACCTTGCGGATCTCGTTCAGCTTGTGCGAGATGATGATCGAGGTGATGCCCTGGTTCCTCAACTCCAGGATCAGGTCGAGCAGTTTGCCGCTGTCCTCGTCGTTCAGGGCGGCCGTCGGCTCGTCCAGGATGAGCAGCTTCACCTTCTTGGAGAGCGCCTTGGCGATCTCGACGAGCTGCTGCTTGCCCACGCCGATGTCCGCGACCCGGGTCTCCGGGTGGTCGGTCAGCCCGACCCGGCGCAGCAGCTCGGTGGCGTGCCGGAGTGTCTCGGTCCAGTCGATCAGCCCGCGCGTGGCGTGCTCGTTGCCGAGGAAGATGTTCTCCGCGATCGACAGGTACGGCACCAGCGCCAGCTCCTGGTGGATGATGACGATGCCGTGCTGCTCGCTCGCCCGGATGTCCTTGAAGCGGCAGACCTCCCCCTCGAAGAGGACCTGCCCCTCGTAGGTTCCGTGCGGGTGGACGCCGGAGAGGACCTTCATCAGGGTCGACTTCCCGGCGCCGTTCTCCCCGCAGATGGCGTGGACCTCGCCCTGCCGGACGGTCAGAGTGACGTCCGAGAGCGCCTTGACGCCGGGAAAGGTCTTGACGATCGAGCGCATTTCCAGGACGGGTCCCGCCATGGTCGTGCCTTCCAATCCCTAGGTGCGGCGGTTTGCTTAGAGGTCGCTTTCCTTGATGTAGCCGGAGTCGACCACAGACTCCTGGTAGTTGGCCTTGTCGACGCTGACCGGTTCCAGCAGGAAGGCGGGCACGACCTTCGCACCGTTGTCGTAGGTCTTGCTGTCGTTGACCTCGGGCTTCTTGTCGTTGAGGAGCGCGTCGACCATGTTCGAGGCCACCTTGGCGAGTTCGCGGGTGTCCTTGTAGACGGTCATCGCCTGCTCGTCCGCGATGATCGACTTCACCGAGGCGACCTCGGCGTCCTGGCCGGTGACGATCGGCAGCGGCTTGCTCTTGGAGCCGTAGTCGTCCGACTTGAGGGCCGAGAGGATGCCGATCGAGATGCCGTCGTACGGCGAGAGCACCGCGTCCACCCGCTCGGACTTGTACGCCGATGTCAGGATGTCGTCCATGCGCTTCTGCGCGGTGCCGCCGTCCCAGCGCAGGGTGGTGACCTGGGTCAGCTTGGTCTGGCCGGAGCGGACCACCAGCTGCTTCTTGTCGATGTAGGGCTGCAGGACGTTCATCGCGCCCTGGAAGAAGTAGCGGGTGTTGTTGTCGTCGTTGGAGCCGGCGAACAGCTCGATGTTGAAGGGGCCCTTCTCCGCGCCGTCCTTCAGGCCGAGCTTGTCGACGATGTAGCCGCCCTGGAGTTCGCCGACCTTCTCGTTGTCGAACGAGGCGTAGTAGTCGACGTTCTCGGTGCCGAGGATCAGGCGGTCGTAGGAGATCACCGGGATGTCGGCGTCCTTGGCCTGCTGCAGGACGTTGTTCATCGACTTGTTGTCGATGGCCGCGACGATCAGGGCCTTCACGCCCTGCGTGATGAGGTTCTCGACCTGCGAGACCTGCTGGTCGGGGTCGTCCTCACCGTAGACGAGCTTGGTCTTGTAGCCCTTGGACTCCAGATCCTTGACGACGTTGTTGCCGTCGGCGATCCAGCGCTCGGAGGACTTGGTCGGCATCGCGATGCCGATGGTGGCGCCCTCGGCGCCGCCCGAGTCCTCCTTGCTGCCGCCGTCGCCGCTCTGGCCACAGGCGGAGAGGGTCAGGGCGAGTGAGGCGGCCGCGGCTATCGCGGTGAGTGCGGCTCTGCGGTTACGCATGATCATCATCCTTGATGTGTGCGGTGAGGGACCGGGACGAGGTGTGTGGGATTGTGCGCGGCTGTGTCTTCTTTTGAGAAGCAAGTTTCCGGAACGTTATGACGGGATCTCGAACCGGCGCAGCTCGCCCGGCAGTCGGGAGCCGAGCGGCGCCATGTCGGCGTCCGCTCCGTGGCGGGCCAGCAGGTCGAGGGCGAGCCGGCCGCGCCGCACCCGTTCCCTGGCGGTGGCCAGGGCCAGCTCCCGCAGGTGGTGCCCGTAGGGGTAGATCCCGGGCGCCTTGGAGAGGCCGAACTTCAGATAGAGCGGTGCGCCGCGCCGGATCAGCTCGGCGACCTCGTACATCCGCACATAGCCGCCGAGGTCGTCGGGGGCCTCGATGTACATGTCCATGGGAGCGCCGGACACCCGGCGGATCTCGGTGAGGTGATCCAGCGTCAGGTCGCTGGGCACGTTGACGGAGTCGGCGCCGAGCCGCTCGTACACCGCGTAGCTCGCCGGGTTCACGGGCCCGATCAGTGCCGACACCTTGAGCGTGGTGTCGGCCGGGAGGATGCCCTGGGCGCGCGCCCGGTGCAGCGTCCACAGCACGCCCTCGTCCGCGACGAGCAGGCACTTCACACCCAGTTCGGTCGCGCGCACGGCGTCCTCGACACAGCCGGCGACGGCGTCGTGGCCGCGCGCCCGCGCCCCGGCGCCCCGGGAGTCGCTGCGGGTCGAGCCGCCGATGTCCCAGGTGCCGCGGGGGCCGGTGAACAGGCAGAGTTCGATGTCGCGTTCGCCGCTCGCCTCGACCATCTCGGTGATCTCGGCGTCGGTCAGCATCCACACCCCGCTGCCCTGGCTGATCCGGTGGATCGGCACGTCCAGGCGCGAGGCCTCCTTGAGGACGACCGTCAGTGCCTCGGGACCCTCGCACGAGGGAATCTCGGTGCGCCAGCGGCCACCGCCCGGGAAGCTGTGCGGTGAGGCGTCGGCGGGGTCGGGGGTGGGCACACCCAGGCCGAGCGCGGTGAGTGCCTGCTCACCGGGCCTGCGGGCGGCCGTGGCGGAAGCGTCGGTCACAAGCTGTCCTTAGTGTTCGGTATATCGGACGAGGTTCGCAGTGACGGGGACACGGAGGCCGGGTACGCCGGTACGTGCGGCCGTCGGGTCGTCCCCGTACCGGCGTACGGTCAGGGGCGGAGCAGTACCTTGCCGACCTTCGGGTCGCCGGCTCCCACCAGTTCGATGGCGTGCGAGAACTCGGTCAGCGGCAGCTCGTGGGTGACCAGCGGCAGCGGATCGAGCAGCCCGGCACCGAACACCCGCACCGCGTGCGCCCACGCCTCCGGCGGTGCCCCGAAGACGGTGTGCACCCCCAGTTGCCGTACCACCAGGTCCGTCGGGTCCAGACCGTCGGCGCCCGGCGCCGGGATCCCCGTCAGCACCAGCCGGCCACCGCGCCGCAGCAGCGCGGCCGCACTCCGGGCGGCGTCGGCCGACCCGGCCGTCTCGATCACCACGTCGAAGTCACCGGGCAGTTCCTGGTCCTTGGTACGGAAGCCGGTGGCGCCGAACTCCCGCGCCAGAGCGGCGCGGTCGCTGCGGGTGCCGACGACCAGCAACTCGGCCGGGGAGGCGGCCCGCAGGAACTGCACGGCGAACATGCCGAGGGTGCCGGTGCCGACGACGGCGACCCTCTCGCCCGGCCTCGCGGCCGCCTTCAGGGCCGCCGCGGCGATGCAGGCGGCGGGTTCGAGGAGGGCGGCGGCGGTCAGGTCGGCGCCGTCCGGGAGGACGTGCAGGAGACGGGCCGGCAGGGTGAGGGTGGGCGCCATGGCGCCGGGCTGGGTGAAGCCGGTCTCCTCGTACCCGTCCGTGCACAGCGTGGTCTCGCCCGCGTGGCAGCGGTCGCACACCTGGCAGTTGCGGAAGCCCTCGCCGACGACCTTGCGCCCGGCCAGTGACGCCGGGACACCGGGGCCGGTCGCGGTGACCGTCCCGGACCACTCGTGGCCGGGGGTGAGCGGGTAGCGGACGTAGCCCTCGGGCCGGTTTCCCTGATAGACCTCGCGGTCGCTGCCGCAGATGCCGACGGCGTGCACCCGGACCTGCGCCTCCCCGGGGCCGGGCGGGCGGGGCGTGTGCGCGACGAGCCGGTGCGCGCCGGGTGCCTCGACGACGACGGCCGTGCTCACTGCGTCGCCTTCGGCTTGCGCTGCTCCCAGCCCTCGGCCCACAGGTCGAAGCGGGCCTGCTGCTGCGGGAACTCGGCGGCCGCGTCGGTGTCCAGCTCGACGCCGAGGCCGGGGGCGTGCGAGAGGTGGAAGCAGCCGTCCTCCGGGTCCACCTGGGGCGCGCCCTTGACGACCTTCTTGATCTCCGCGTCCGCGAAGTCGTTGAAGTGCTCCAGGATCTTGAAGTTGGGGGTGGTGAAGCCGACCTGGAGCGAGGCGGCGGTGAGCACGGAGCCGCCGACGTTGTGCGGCGCGACCAGCGTGTAGTGGGTCTCGGCGGTCGCGGCGAGCTTGCGGGTCTCCCAGATGCCGCCGATGTGGCCGACGTCCGGCTGGATGATGTCGGCGGCCTGGCTCTCGAACAGCTCGCGGAACTCGATCCGGTCGTGGATCCGCTCGCCGGTGGCGACCGGCATGTCCACCTTGGCGGCGACCTTCTCCAGGGCCTTGAGGTTCTCCGGCGGGACGGGCTCCTCCAGCCAGGCCGGCTTGAAGGGCGCCAGTTCGCGGGCGAGCCGGACGGCGGTGGCGGGGGAGAAGCGGCCGTGCATCTCCAGCATCAGCTCGGCCTCGGGGCCGATGGCGTCACGGACCGCCTCGATCAGGGAGACGGCGTAGAGCGTCTGTTGGTGGTCCAGCTCGAACTGCCCGGTCCCGAAGGGGTCGATCTTCAGGGCCCGGTAGCCGCGCGCCATGACGTCCTGAGCGGCCTTGTGGTACGCCTCGGGGGTCCGCTCCGTGGTGTACCAGCCGTTGGCGTACGCCTTGACCTTGTCGGTGACCTTGCCGCCCAGCAGCTGCCACACCGGTACGCCGAGGGCCTTGCCCTTGATGTCCCAGCAGGCCATCTCGATCACGGCGATGCCCGACATCACGATCTCGCCGGCCCGCCCGTAGTCGCCGTACTTCATGCGGCGCACCAGGTCTTCCAGGGCGAACGGGTCGGAGCCGAGGACGTGATTGCCCTCGGCCTCCTTCAGATAGCCGAGGAGGGCGTCGGTGCGGCCCAGCATCCGGGTCTCCCCGACTCCGGTGATCCCCTCGTCGGTGTGCACCTGGACATAGGTCAGGTTGCGCCACGGCGTCCCGACCACGTGCGTGCTGATTCCGGTGATGCGCACGGCAGTTGCCCCTCGTGAAGCTCGGCTTTGTTCGATATTTCGTCACACGTTCGAAATGCTGGCGTGACAGTAAGGAGGCGGCGGTGGGGGTGTCAATGGGGTGGGCGGGTAACGGTTTCGATACCTTTGCTGGCCGGTTTCGGGATGATGCGAGCGGGTTGCTCTCCAGCCGACGCGCCGGAAGAAGTTGTTCCGCACAGAACCTTCACAGCAACGACTATGAACGTTACCGATCAAAAACTTAACCTTCCCGCGTCATGGACTACTGCCACCCGTGCCGACGGCACCTGAATGGCGCGCTCGCCTGCCCGGGGTGCGGCACACCAGCCGAACACCTCCGCGCGTACGCGGAGGAAACCGTCGTGCGCACCGTCGTACGGACGGATGTGCGTACGGACGTCGTCACGGTGGTCCGGGTCGCGGAGCCCGGCGAGCCGCACGGCGCCGAGGACAACGATGCCGACGACGCCGATGACCTCGACGACGCCGACGACGACCGCCCCGGGCGGGAGTCCAGGCGCCGTCAGTCGAACGTCAGCCGGCGCGACCGCAAGGCCGCGGCCCACCGCCGCCGACGCCGCCGCACCCTGCTGATCGTGGCGGGGTTCCTGCTGGCCGCCGGTGCCCTCAGCCTCGCCGAACTCGGCCTGGACGCCCCCGGTTCGGCCCCGAACCCGGCCGCGGCCGGGGACGCCTCGGCGGACGGCGGCGCGGAGGTCGAGTCGGACGAGTCGACGGACCCCCTGACCAACGCCTCCGCGGGCGCCACGCCCGGCAAGGGCACGGCCTCCGCGGACGCCTCCACGTCCCCCTCCCCGTCCAAGTCCGCCAAGGACGAGAAGGACGACAAGGAGTCGGCGAGCCCGACGGAGGGACAGGGCTCGTCGCCGTCGGACCCGGATCCGGGCCCGACGGCCTCCGCCCCGGCGCCCCCACCCGCCCCGGACCCGACGCCGACATCGACGCCGGACCCGCCCTCCTCGGAGCCGGCCCCGCAGCCGTCACCTTCCCAGACGTGCGACCGGTTCCTGTGGTGGTGCACCTAGCCCGGTCGTGCCGTGGCAGGCGGCCGGCTCTCCCGGCCCGCCGCTCCGGGCCGGCCGGCCTCCTTCGCCCAGGTCTCCAGTACGTCCGTGAACTCGGCCGCCCGTTCCGCCCAGTCGAGCTCGGCCAGCGCCGCCGTGCGGCCGCGTGCGGCCGTGTCCAGGCGCAGCCGCGCGTCGGTGCGCAGCCGCCGTACCGCCTCCGCCGTCGCCGCCGGGTTCCCGTAGGGGACGACGAGACCGCAGCGGTGCCGCTTCACGAGGGCCGCCGCCAGCGGGTTCGGCGTCGTCACGACGGGGACGCCGTGGGCCATGTACTCGACGACCTTGGTGGGCCGCGAGTGGCGGTAGTTGGGCTGGTCGTGGAGGAGGGACAGGCCCGCCGTCGCGCCGGCGAGCAGGGCGAGCGCACGGTCGTTGGGCAGATAGCCGTGCCAGCTCAGGACGCCCTCGCGGTCGGCCTCGGTCAGCGCGCCGCGCACGTCCACGTCGGCCGCGCCGATCGCCTCGACCCGGACGTCCGGCGCCAGCAGCCGCGCCGTCTCGATGAGGTCGAGCGCGCCGCGCGCCCGGGACAGATGTCCCAGATACACGACCCGGTCCGCGCCGGGCGGCTCGGGCGGCGCGGCGGGCACGGCCGTGAGGTTCGGCACGACGGGATGGGGCCGGCGGAACCG
>NZ_JBFBJT010000057.1:0-44708 GCF_040686175.1 Streptomyces sp. NPDC086077
GACGCGGCACACCGCCGCGTCCGATGCCGCCCCCGTCAGTCCTCCGTGAGCAACGCGTAGGCCGCGGCCACGAACGGGTCCCCGGCGCGGAAGCGGCGGGTGCACAGCGCCGCGACCGCCGTGCCGGTGTCCGGCCGGAAGCCCAGGAACGCCTGCTGGCCGAGGGTCGCGCCGCTGTGGAAGTACATCGGGCCGCCCTCGGCGGTGGGGTGGCGGAACCACGCGACGGTGTGGACGTGCCGGTGGCTCAGCCCGCGCCGGAGCACCGGGGTGCGGATCGCGCGCAGCGCGCCCGTCAGGGGCGAGTCGCCGCGGTCGAGATGCGCTTCGAGGAACGTCAGCAGGTCGTGCGGGGTGGCCCGGACCGCGCCCGCGGCGGTGAAGCCTCCGGCGTCGAAGGCGGGGAGCGTCCCGGTGCCGTCCTTGGTGTGGCCGACGGCGTCCAGCTGCGAGCCGCTGGGCCGCAGGGCGGTGCCGTGCAGCCGCAGGGGACGCAGCACGTGCTCGGTGAGCAGGTCCTCCCAGGAGGCGCCCAGGGCCGGGGCCAGGGCGTGGCCGAGGACGGCGACGCCGAAGTTGGAGTAGTGCCATCGGGTGCCGGGCCGGTGGCGGGGGCGGTACCGCAGAAACGCGCCGACGACCCGTGCGGCGGGGTAGCGGGCGTAGGGGTTGGTGTGCCAGGCGGGCATGGCCTGCAGGTAGAAGTCACGTGGCAGCGCGGGGAGGCCGGACGTGTGGGTCATCAGGTGGGCGAGCGTCACGGGGGTGTCGCCGGTGTCCCGGCCGGGGCCGAGGAGGCCGAGTGCGGGTTCGCCGCCGGTCAGCCGGCCGCTGTCCACCAGGTGGGTGAGGAGCAGGCCGGTGTAGGCCTTGGTGGCGGAGCCGATCTCGTAGCGCAGGTCCTCGCGGAGCAGGGGCGGAGGCGGTGCGGTGCCTCCGGAGCGGAGGGTGCGGCGGCCGTGGCGGGTGACGGCGAAGACGACGTCGGGAGCGTCGGACGCGGCGACCGCGTCCTCGAGGAGCAGCGCCAGACGGCCGTCCTCCTCCCAGCTGACCGCCCGTGCGGGGGGCAGGGGCTCCACGGTGGCGAGTGACGCGGCATCACGCGCTGACTCCGTGTCGAACGGTGCTCCCGGCCACGGCGTGCGGGCGCCGGTCATGACGCGTGGGCCAGTTCACTCAGGGCCCGCGAGGTGGCCAGCACGGAGGCGAACGCCGCGACCAGCGTGGGGTGGTAGACGAGGTCGAACACCTCGTCGGGGCTGCCTTCGGGCATCGTGCGCAGCGCCGGCATCGCCCCGTCGGGCTGCTGGGCCGCGGCGAACCCATGCCACGCGCGCGGGTCCAGGGTGGGGTGGGGCAGGCAGGCGTCGACGACGAGCAGTTCGCCGAGCAGGTCCCAGCGTTGCAGGTCCAGCCAGTCGTCGAGCCACACCGGCAGCCAGGTGGCGAGGTAGTCGGCGATGGCGGGCGGCAGCCGGTCGGGGTGCTCACCCCAGTCGGTGAGGTGGAACACGGCGTGGGTGACGGTGTAGGCGATGTGGCCCTCGACCGTCCACGGTTCGGGCCTGCGGGCCAGCCAGGTGGCGCCGAGTGCCTCGGCCTCGGGCGGGCGCGGTGCCAGGCCGAAGCGGCGCTGGAAGGCGGACAGGCCGAGCCGGCGGGTCGGGTTGGCCTCGAAGGCGGACCAGCTGCCCAGGCGGTGGTTCAGTACGGCGGCCCGCTCCACCTCGGGCTGGCTGTAGCCGAGCTCCTTGAACGGCAGGTACACCTCGAACGGGATGGGGGAGATCGGTTCGACCCGCTGGCCGCGCACCAGCATGCGGCCGCCGTCCAGGGTGTCGCGCCAGGTGTGGTCCAGCAACTCCCGAGCCATCCGGGCCTGTTCTGAACCGGCCACGCCCTCGCGGAACAGCACCTTGCAGATCAGAGCGAGTTCACCGATCGGCTTGAAGCGGTCCAGGAAGCCCACTTCGGGGTCGACGTCCGGCTCCAGCCGGAAGTTGTCGCGGTGGGTCCACAGCCACTCGATGGCGGCGACTCCGACGTGGTGCATCAGGCGGGTCTCGGTCATCGGAGCACCTCCAGCTGGTCGCGGCCGGTGTGCCGGAGCGTCGACGCGGCGGCGAAGGCGGCCATGAGGGTGGAGTGGTAGCAGCCGGCGAAGTCGTCGCCGTCGCCGCGGTCCTCGCCGCCCTGCTCCGGGACGGCGCCGGTGGGCAGCTGCGCCGCCGCGACGCGGGGCCAGGCCTCCAGCGCGGCGGCCGGAGGGTGGGGCATGCTCCCGGCCACGGCGAGGAGTTCACAGCTCAGGTCCCACATCCGGGCCTCCACGCAGGTGTCGAGCCAGGCCGGGAGCCAGTCGGTGAGATAGGACTCCAGGTCCGGCGGCAGGCCCCCGTCGGCGCGCCCCCAGTCGGTGAGGTGGAAGACGACGTGGGTGACGGCGTATCCGGTGGCGCGTTCGAAGGTCCAGGGTTCCGGCAGGCCACCCAACCAGGTGCGCTCCAGCGCCGGTGACCACCGGCCGTGTTCCCGGATGCCGCTGCGCGACTCGGCGTTGAGCACGCCGAGTCGCCGGGTGGGTTCCTGTTCGGTGCACTGCCAGCCCCGGGTGCGGGCGACGACGGCGGTGGCCGCCTCGTAGGGCTCGTACCGCAGTCCCGCCGAGGCCAGGGCGGCGTACACCTCAAGGGGGTAGGTCGCGAAGGGTTCCAGTCGCTGGAGCCGGAGGAACAGCTCCCCGTGCCCGGTCTGTTCCCAGGCGAACGACAGCAGGTCGTGGGCGGAGGCGTGCAGGGGGTTCGAGGGCGGGGCGGTACGGGTCACGGTCGCGCAGACCTGGGCCAGTTCACCGAGCGGCTTCCAGCTGGCGTTGACCCGCCCGTCGACGGCCAGCGCGTCCTCACCCAGGGCGAACGCCTCGCGGTGCGCGCGGACCCAGGCGAGGGCGGCCCCGGCGACCTCCTCGACGCTCCGGCTCTCCCGCACGTCGACGGCGGTCACACGAACGCACCCTGCCGCATCAGGCGTGCCGCCTGCAGTTGCAGGGCCACGCGCGGGTCCTGGCCGCCCATCAGGTCGACGAAGTCCAGCCCGGCGTCCAGTCCCAGGGTGTCCGGCACGCCGGGCAGCAGGGTCAGCCAGCGTCCGGCGCCGGCGGCCTGCCGCCAGTCCCTGCGGCGCACCGCACGGACGAAGCCCCGGGCGACGTCCACCGGGCGGCCCTTGGCCACACGGGTGACCGCGCAGTCCTCGCCGGGCCGGGCCAGCGGGGCCAGCACCGCGAGCTGGTGGGTCAGATGCTGCCAGCCGGCCTCGTCGAGCCAGGCCGTGTCGGGTTCCCCGGGGACCGGTACGTCGGACTCGAACCGGCGCAGCGCTCGGGTCATCGCCCAGTGGCTCCACGCGACGGTGCCACCGGCGCCCGGGCGGGGCGGGTAGGCGGCCACGGACTCCCGGAACAGAGTGAGTTCGCCGGGGGTGGGCGAGGTGCGCAGCAGTACGTGCGGGAGGAGTACGTCGGCTCCCACCACCCGGACCGCCGCCGAGGCGACGCCGTGCTCCGCCTCGCCCGTCACCGCGGTGCCCTCCGCTCGCATGTGGCCTCCGCTCCGAAGAGCGGAGACCACATCGGAAGCGAGCTCCTGCACCGCGCCCTCCAGGAGGGCCGAAGTGCCAGACTGCTTCATTTCGCTGCTCCCGTCGATCCGGTCAGCCCTTCTTGGGCCGCGGGGTCGGCGGCGACAGCAGCAGGGAACCGCCGCCGTCGGACAGGGCGAGCGCTGCGCACTCGCGGCTGTCGCGGTAGACGCCGTCGGCCTCGGCCGGGTCGAGCACCGCGTCGATGTCGGTGCTCTGGATGCCGGTGATTTCCGTGGTGATCTTCTCGGTGGAAGGCATGTCACCATCTCCCTCAGGGTGTAAAGCAGTACCTTCGCCCTCCGGTGTCACCGCATCCGCGCGAATGATGCGAACGCCTTCAAAATTCGCATAGTTACCGAGTTCAACTTCTCCGCGGCTGACGCGGCGTCACTCCCCGCGCCGCGCGTCCCGGGGCAACTGCTCCGCCAGGCGGCCGGCCTGCGCCAGCAGCGCGCCGTGGACGGCGAGCGCCTCGGGGTCGTTCGGGACCGACCCGGGCAGTTGCTCCCGCAGGGCGTTGAGGGCCTCGTCGAGTTTGCCGACGGTGTCCCGCAGCTCTTCCTCGGATCCGTCGCCGAAGCGGGTCCGGGCGTACAGGTGGATCGCCTCGGCGGCGCGGCACAGGAAGACCGCGTACGGGCCGGCGATCCGGGGGTCGGGCCGGGGTGCGCCCCGCTTCTGCTCGGCGACCTCCATGACGGTGCGGGTCACCCCGGCGGCGTGCACGGCCACGTAGTCAAGGACGGCGACGGCGTCGTCGTACGCCTGGCCGGGCGAGCGCCGGCGGCGCCGGCCGAATGGATTGACGCGCAGGCTCTCCCGGGTCCAGTCCAGCGAGGAGCGGGCCTGGTCCACCAACCGCCGCAGGCGCAGCGCCCGGTCGTGCCAGCCCTCGGCGCGGTAAGCGTCCCACTCGTCCTCGCGGAGCCCTTCGGCGACGGACGTCAGGATCGTGTGGGCCTCCCCCGCCGCGTCCTCCAGGGCGGCCCGGGTGTCGCGCAGGTAGACGGGCGGGCGGATCAGCGCGTTGACCGCGATGCCCACCAGCGCGCCGAAGACGGCCTCGGCGATCCGGGCGGCGGAACCGGTGACGCCGACGTTCGGGTCGGTGAGGACGAAGAGCGCTCCGGTGGCGGCGTAGATGCCCTGGCTGCCCAGTTGCCGCCAGTTGCCGACCAGCACCGCCACCGGGAGGACCAGGGCCATCGCGGCCATGGCGTTGCCGAGGGCCAGCGCGCCCGTGGTGGCCACCACGGTGCCGAACGCGATGGCCGCCAGCTGTTGCAGGCCGTGCGCCAGCGACCGGTACACGGTCGACTGCACCAGGACGACCGCCACCCAGGGCGCGACGAACGCCATGGGCGCCTGGAGCCACCACCCCACCACGGCCCACGCCACCCACGCGGCCAGCGCCGCCTTCACCGCCTGCACCGCCAGGTCGCGCTCCCGGCCCGGGGCCGCGCAGGCCCGCCGTACCGCGTCCACGGCGGCGTCGTAGCCACGCCGGGCCCTGTGTCCTGTCGCGCGCATCGATCCCATACCCCCCAGGTGCCACGTATTCCGGGGCCTACAACCGGCGGGAAGACGAACGGGCACGAGAAGTGGTGTGGCGCGGATCACTCGGAAAGATCACAACGCGCCACATCGAGCTTCGCTGCGATTACCGAATATCGGACGTCGGGAAGTCGACTATGGAAGCTCGGCACGACACCCGTTTGCGACCTTTTGATCCAAGGTTTAGTGACTACGACGCCATCGAATGATCGAGATTTGAGGTCCGGTCTGGGCTGACGTCGTGGCAAGTCGGCACGGAAACCGCAGGAATTAACGTCCTGTTCATGACTCAGCTGGACGCACGGCCCCAGGCCGGAGACACGGACGCGGCCCCCGCCGGGGGGATGCGCGCCAAGGGCCTGAGCGGGAACTCCGTCGGCCTGCTGGGCAGCGCGGTCATCGGTGTCTCCACCGTGGCCCCGGTGTACTGCCTCACCTCCACGCTCGGCTCCACCGCGGGCGAGGTGGGCGTGCAGATGCCCGCCGTGTTCCTCGCGGGATTCCTGCCGATGCTGCTGGTCGCCTTCGCGTACCGCGAGCTGAACAAGGTGATGCCGGACTGCGGCACCTCGTTCACCTGGACGGTCAAGGCGTTCGGGCCGCGTGTGGGCTGGATGTGCGGCTGGGGACTGGTGATCGCCACGATCATCGTGCTGTCGAACCTGGCCGGCGTGGCCACGTCGTACTTCTGGCTGCTGGCCGGTGAGCTCACAGGCAGTGAGTCCGTCGCCGCGCTGGACGGGAACAAGGCCGTCCACATCCTCACGTGTCTCGCGCTGATCGCGATCGCGACGGTGATCAGCTATCGCGGGATGACCGCGACCAAGGGCGTGCAGTACGCGCTGGTGGCGCTGCAGCTGGTGGTGCTGGCCGTGTTCGTGGCGATGGCCTTCGGCAAGGCGGGCAGCGTCGACTTCCCGACCTCGGCTCCGTTCTCGTGGTCGTGGCTGAATCCGTTCGCCGTGCAGTCCTTCGGCGCGTTCACCGCCGGCCTGTCGCTGTCGATCTTCATGTACTGGGGCTGGGACGCCTGCCTGACCGCCAACGAGGAGACCAGCGGCAGCAGCCGCACCCCCGGCCGCGCGGCCCTGGTCGCCATGGTCGTGCTGGTCGGCTCCTACCTGGCCACCGGCGTGGCGGCGCAGATGGTCGTCGGCTCCGGTGACCAGGGGCTCGGCCTCGCCAACCCCGAGACCTCCGACAACGTCTTCGCCGCCCTCGCCGGCCCGGTGATGGGCCCCGCGCTCGGCATCCTGCTCTTCGTCGCCGTGCTCGCCTCGGCCGCGGCCAGCCTTCAGACCACGTTCATCCCGGTGGCCCGTACCGTGCTGGCGATGTCGACGTACGAGGCCCTGCCCGCCTCGTACGCCCAGGTGCACCCCCGCTTCAGGACGCCGGGCCGGGCCACGGTGACCGCGGGTGTCGCGACCGGCCTGTTCTACACGGTGATGTCGCTGGTCAGCGAGCACGTCCTGGTCGACACCATCTACGCGCTCGGCCTGATGATCTGCTTCTACTACGCCCTGACGGCGTTCGCCTGCGCCTGGTACTTCCGTGCGGAGCTGCTGCGCTCGGGCCGCGACCTGGTCTTCAAGGGGCTGTTCCCCGTGGTCGGCGGCGCGCTGCTGGCGGCGGTGTTCGCCAAGACGCTGGTCGACATGTGGGACCCGGCCTACGGCAGCGGCTCGTCCGTGCTGGGGGTGGGCTCGGTGTTCGTGATCGGCGTGGGGCTGCTGGCCCTGGGCCTGGTGATCATGTCCGTGATGCGGCGGCGCAGCCCGGCCTTCTTCCGCGGCGAGGTACTGACGGCGTCGACGCCGGCCCTGGTCGCCAGGGACTGACGCGCCGGATACCGGCCGGCCAGGGCTGACGGGCCCGAGGGCCGGACTGACCCGCACGTCTCCCAGCCGGACGTCGGCCAGGGCCAGGCGGGGCAGCGCGTCGCCGATGGAGAGGTTGACCCGCAGCAGCTCCTCCAGGCCGCCGTCCAGCAGTTCCGGGTGGTCCCGGAGCAGGTCCCAGGTCGTGCGGTGGACGAGCAGGTGGCATCACCGCGCTTGGAGCAACCGTCGGGGCGGGGAGAGCGCCCGCGGGCACCGCCGGACGGCCGAGGAGCGGGTCCCCTCGTGCAGGGGACCCGCTCCTCGTTCGACCCGTTCAGTGCTTGAACGTGTCCTTGGTCTTCTCCTTGGCCTGGCGAGCGTCGCCCTTGGACTGCTCCGCCCTGCCCTCGGCGGTCATCCGCTCGTTGCCGACCGCGCGGCCGGCCGCCTCCTTGGCCTTGCCCTTGGCCTGTTCCGTCTTGGCCTTGGCCTTCTGCTCTCGCGCCACGATCGTTCACTCCAAGCGTCGACGGCATTCGCTGTCCCTGCCCGGGTGGCCCGATTCGCGAGGCTCAAACGCCGCTCACCCCGTCCGGTGGACCACGTGAAAGGTCCCGACGTTCCAGCGGCCGTACCGTCGTCAGAGGTCCCGCCGTTCCAGCGGTCGTACCGCCGGGCCCTGGAGGACCTGGCCGTCCGGGGCGAAGCGGGAGCCGTGGCAGGGGCACTCCCACGCCTGTTCGGCCCGGTTGAACGCCACCAGGCAGCCAAGGTGCGTGCAGCGCGCCGACACGGCGTGCAGCCGCCCGTCCCCGTCACGGTGGACCGCGCAGCGTCGGCCGCCGACGTGCACGACGGCGCCGTCACCGGGGGCGAGGTCGTCCACGCCCGGCCGGGTCAGGCCCGGCAGCCGGTCGCCGACGAAGTGCCGCGCGACGGTGGCCTGGTGGCGGATGAACTGGCCGCCCTCGCGCAGCACCGGGGCGATGCGGCGCGGGTCGTACAGCTCGCTCCACGGCGGCGCCTCACCGCCGGTGATCTGGTCGCAGAGCAGCCGGCCGGCCATGATGCCGCCGCTCATGCCCCAACCGCCGAAGCCGGTGGCGACGTAGACGTGACGGCTCGCGGGATGCAGCGGGCCGACGAGCGGGACGTGGTCGGTGGAGTCGTTGTCCTGCGTGGCCCACCGGTGGCTGAGGTGCAGCGTGCCGAAGTGGCGCTCGGCCCAGCTGGTGAGGGTCGCGAACAGTTCCTCGGTGTCCTTGCCGCTGCCGGGGGTGAAGTGCTCGCCGGTCACGATGAGCAGGCGTTTGCCGTCGGCGTAGGGTGCCGTGCGCACCGAGCGGGTGCGGTGCTCGGGGGTGATGTACATGCCCGTGGGCGCCTTGGCCGCTTCGACGGGAGCGGCGATCACCAGTTCTCGGCGGGGCGAGAGCCGGGTGAAGAGGAGGGCGCGGTCGAAGACCGGGTAGTGCGTGGCGACGACGACCGCCCGGGCGGTCACCCGGGTTCCCTCCTGCGTGGTCAGCACGCACGGCTCCCCCTCGCTGAGCCCGGTGACGCGCGTCCCCTCGTACAGCTGCCCGCCCCCGGCGCGAACGGCGTCGGCCAGCGCGAGCAGGTACTTGCGCGGATGGAACTGGGCCTGGTCCGCGACCCGCACCGCGCCCTGGACCGGGAACGGCAGGTCCGTCTCGGTGACGAACTCGGCGGTGAGTCCCGCCTCGCTGGCCGCCTCCGCCTCGGCCCGCAGCTCGGGGACACGGCGGCGCCCTTGCGCGAAGGTGTAGGCGGCGGTGTCCTCCCAGTCGCACGCGATGCCCAGTTCGCGCACTATCTCGGCGGCGTGGTGGATGGCCTCCGTCTGCGAGCGCGCGTAGAGGCGCGCTCCGTCGACGCCACGGGTGCGGCGCAGCCGGTCGTAGATCAGGGTGTGCTGGGCGCTGAGCTTGGCGGTGGTGTGCCCGGTGACGCCGGCGGCGATCCGGTCGGCCTCCAGCACGGCGACCCCGTGCCCGCGCCGGGTCAGCTCCCATGCGGTGCTGAGCCCGGCGATGCCTGCGCCGATGACGGCGACGTCGACCTGGAGGTCGCCGGCGGGCGGTGGTGCCGGTTCACCGGGCGGGACCGTGTCGAGCCAGTACGACGCGTGGAATGCTGCCTGCTCGGTCATGGCGGCCGAGTTCCCGGGGCATGCGCCGGTCACACGGAACCGTTCGTGCGAGGCCCAAGGCACCGGTCGGGCGCGGCCGAACCAACCGGCCGTGCGAGGCCGACGGGGCCGTTCGCGCGCCGACGAACCCACCGGCCGCGTGAAGCCGACGGGGCCGTTCGCGCGCGGCCGACCGCATCGGTCGTGCGAGGTCAACGGCGCCGGAGCCGCCACACGTTGTCCTCGCGGAAGCCCTCCTCTCCGTCCGGCGAGACACTGGCCCGCCGTACCGTCTCCGACGTCTCGACCGTCCAGCTCGCCTCCGGCAGTGCCAGTTCGGCCAGGACGCTCTCCCGCGTGGGGAACACGTGCGCGAAGGGCGGTTCGGTCTGCCAGGAGGGCCAGCCGGCGTGCATCACGATCAGGAGCGTGCCGCGCTCGGCGACGGCCTCGGCGGCGCACCTGAGCACCGCCTCCTGGTCCAGGCCGACCGGCGACTGAAGGAACTGCGCGTTCACCAGGTCGAAGGTGCCCTCGGGGAAGGTGTGGCCGAGTTCGTGCCGTTCCCAGGCGGTGCGGTCGCCGACACCGGCGTCGGCGGCGTGCCGGGCCGCGCGTTCCAGGGCGGTGGGCGAGATGTCGACGCCGGTGACCCGCCAGCCCTCGGACGCCAGCCACACCGCGTCGGCGCCCTCCCCGCAGCCCAGGTCGAGGGCGGTGCCGGGACGCAGGCCGGTCACCTCGCGGACGAGCAGGGCGTTGGGGCGGCCGCTCCAGACGCGGTCGGTGTCGCGGTAGCGGGCCTCCCAGAAGGCTGCGGGCTCGGTGGGTGCGGGGAGTTCGGCCACGGGGTCTCCTCAGAGGTGACAAAGCTGATCGGCGCCGGTTCGGCGCCCGCGGACCGAGCCTGTCGCGCCGGGAAGGGCTCGCCAAACGCCTTTGCCGGTTCCGCAAATGCCCTGCTCGGCGCTGTCGTACGGTGGTGGCCGTGCAGAGCAGCGACCAGGGGCCCGAGGCCGCGGCGACCCGCTTCACCGGGCGAGCGGTGACCGGTGTGCGACCGGTCTCCGGCACGCTCGCCGAGGTCACCCTCGACGACGGGCGGGTGGTGATGGTGAAACGCCAGGACGCCCCGGGTGGCGCGGGGGCGGAGGCGGCGGGACTGCGGTGGCTCGGCGCCGCGGGCGCGGTGCGGGTTCCGGCCGTGCACGGCCACGACGCGCGCTGGCTGGTGACGGACCGGGTGCCGGAGGGGCGGCCGGACACGCGGGCGGCGCTGCGGTTCGGGCGGGACCTGGCCACGCTGCACTCCTTCGGCGCCGAGGCGTTCGGGGCTCCGCCGCCGGGCGGCCCGACGGACGCCTCGATCGGGCTCGCCCCGATGCGCAACGTCCCGGGCACCGACTGGCCCCACTGGTACGCCGAGCACCGCGTCCTGCCGTATCTGCGGCGCGCCGTGGACGACGGCACGCTGCGCGCCGCCGAGGCGGGCGTCCTGGAGCAGGTCTGCGAGCGGCTCCCGGGACTCACGGGGCCCGCCGAACCCCCTGCCCGCCTGCACGGCGACCTGTGGCACGGCAATGTGCTGTGGGGCTCCGACGGGCACGCCTGGCTGATCGACCCGGCCGCGCACGGCGGGCACCGCGAGACCGACCTCGCCATGCTGCGGCTCTTCGGCTGCCCCCATCTCGACGAGGTGCTCCACGGCTACCAGGAGACCGCCCCGTTGGCGGGCGGCTGGCGCGACCGGGTCGCGCTGCACCAGCTCTTCCCGCTGCTGGTGCACACCGTGCTGTTCGGCCGGTCCTACGCCGTGCAGACGCTGGAGGCGGCGCGGGCGGTCCTGGCCCGCTGAGCCCGCGCGCTGCCCGTGGGAGCGCCCGGGTTACAGTTCCGCCTTCAACCGAGAGGAGACACCACGGTGCGGGTCGGGGCGGGGAACACGTGGCGGGGGCTGGTCCACGTGGCGCTGGTGGCGGGATTGTCGACGGGTTGCGGGGCGGCGGAGGACGACTCCGAGGCGTCCGTGAGCGCATCGGCGGCAGACAAGGCCGGGCAGGCGGACCAGGCGGACTCGGCGGGTGGGAGCGTCGAGAGGGGCGGCACGATCGGGGCCGCGGGCTCTCCCTGTGAACTGCCCGTCACCTTCGACATCGCGGCGAAGTGGACGGCGGAGTCCACCAGCGTCCCCGGCAAGGACGTACCCGAGGATCTCGCCGACGTGATGTTGCTGCAGGGGCCGGTCACCGCCGCCTGCGAGGTGGACGCCAAGCCCGCCGGGCACATCGGCTTCCTGCGGGTCTGGACCGGGGAGCCGGGCGCCGCCGACGCGCGCGCCGTACTGGAGGGTTTCGTCGGCGCCGACACGGGCGCGAGCCAGGCGAAGTACCGGCCGTTCGAGGCGGGGGACCTCGCCGGCACCGAGGCGGAGTACCGGTACACCAGCGAGCTGCTGGACGAGACCAAGACGGAGCGCGCGCTCGCCGTCGTGACGCCGGACGGCCCGGTCGTCCTGCACCTCGGTGGGCTGGACACCGCCGAGCACGAGGCGATGCTCCCGGCGTACGAGCTCGCGAAGCGGACGTTGCGGGCATCCTGACCCTCGCGGTCACCGGCTCGGGCCGCCCGGCGCGCCTTTCGGCCGATCGGCGCCGTCCGGGCGGGTTCCGTGCGACGGACCATGGCGTACGCTCCGGATTCACGCCCGCCCGGGTGCGGGCGAGGGGCGTCGTGGCGCATTCTTGCTGTGTCGCCTGCGCGACGGCGCGCATGGACGAGGTAGGGCCGATGACTGGGAGCGCCGAAGGCCGGAACGGGACACCCGGTGGGCTGGCCACGCTGCTGGCCGACGCCGCCGGTGAGGCGGTCCGCGCCGCCGACGGCCGCGCCGCGGGTGTCTATCTTCCGTCCGGCAGTCCCGGTGTGCTGCGGCTGGCCGTCCTCGTGGGTCTGCCCGGTCGGCTGTACCGGCCGTGGTGGCGGCTGCACGTGGACCGCCGGTTCCCGGTCGCCGACGCCTACCGACTCGGCGTGAAGGTGGTGCTGCCGAACAGCACCGAGAGCATGCGCCGCTATCCGCAGTTCGCGGCCGGGCTGCCCTTCCCGGTGGCGACGATCAACGTACCCGTCATGGGGTCGGCGGCACCCTTCGGCGTACTGACCGTGCTGCTGCCGCCGGTCTCCGACGCCACCGAGCTGCTGGCCCGGCGGGACCGGCTGGCCGAGATCGCCGAGGAACTGGCGACCGGTGTGCGGCGGCTGCAGGCGACGGGGGTGCCGCTCGTCTGGGAGGACGAGCCGCTGTGCATGCGACCGCCCGGAACGCGCCCTGCACCAGCGCGGATCGGGCGCTTCGCCTGGCAGCCGACGACCGATGTCGTCACGCCGGACGACAGCGCGCGAACCCTGCTCCGGCTCGCCGAAGAGGAACGGCCGTGGGCTTCGGAGGCACTGGTGCGGGCCGTGGCCGCGGAGGACGCGGAGCGGCTCGCGGACCTGCTGCGGGCGGCGGCCGACGGCAAGCAGCCACGCGGTCCGCTGCGCGTGCGCACCGCCGACGGCGCGCCCCGGACGGTGGAGCTGTGGAGCCCGGACGCCGCCGTGCACGGCCCGGACCAGCCGGTCGGCGGAATCGTGCTCGACGCGAGCTCGATGGCCGACGCGGCCGCCGACCAACTGCCCCAGGGCGTGTTCTGCATGGACCGGCTGGGGCTGATCGTCTACGCCAACCCGCGCGCCGCCGAACTGCTGGCCGAGCCGCGGGCGCGCTTCCTCGGGCGTGCGCTGTGGGAGGGCGTGCCGTGGCTGGGTCAGTCGGCGTGCGAGGACCATCTGCGGGCGGCGCTGCTGTCCCCCGAGCCCGTGCACTTCCACGTCAGACGGCCGCCGCCGGGCGAGCGGGAGACCCGCGCCGAGCCGTCCGAACCGTGCGGCGGTGACTGGCTCTCCGTCTCCGTCCACCCCGGCCCGGACTTCCTGACCTGCACCGTCGCCCCCGCCAGTCGCGGCACACAGGCCCCGGACCCGCCCGACGCACCCGCCGACGTGGCGACGGCCGACGCGCCCGGCACCGACGTTGCCACGACCTCGCTGGTGCTCCGGCCGATCGTCCTGGCCATCGCGCTCACCGAGGCGACCACTGCGCGGCAGGTCTCCGCGGTGGTGATGCAGGAGCTGCTGCCCGCGTTCGGCGGCCGCCGCCTCGCCATCTATCTGCTGCAGGAGCGGCACCTGTACCTGGCCTGGGAGACCGGCTTCCCATCGGGCTTCCTCGCGCCGTTCGAGGGGGTGGGCCTCGACGCCCGGCTGCCCGGCGTGGAGACGCTGACCACCGGCCAGCCACTGTTCTTCGACTCCATGCACCAGCTGGCGGACACCTACCCGGGCATCCCCCTGGACGCCACCGAGGGGGCACGCGCCTTCCTGCCGCTGATCGCGTCGGGACGGCCGGTCGGCTCCTGCATCCTCGGCTTCGACCGGCCCCGCAGCTTCAGCACCGAGGAACGCACGGTCCTCACCGCGCTCGCCGGGCTGATCGCGCATGCCATGGAGAAGGCCCAGCGCTACGAGACCGAGGCCGCGCTCGCGCGCGGCCTCCAGCGTGCCCTGCTCCCCCGACGGCTGCCGGTGCATCCCCGGGTGGAGACGGCGGGCCGGTATCTGCCGGGCACGCAGGGCATGGATGTCGGCGGCGACTGGTACGACGTCGTCGAGGCCGGGGACGGACTCGCCCTCGTGATCGGCGACGTGCAGGGGCACGGGGTGCAGGCCGCGGCGACAATGGGTCAGCTGCGCAGCGCGGTGCGCGCGTTCGCGCTCGACGACCGGCCGCCGGACGAGGTGCTCAGCGGCACCAACCATCTGCTCATCGACCTCGACCCCGGCCAGTTCGCGACGTGCTGCTACGTCCGTCTCGACCCGCTCACCGGCAGGGCCATGGTGGCCCGCGCGGGGCACCCGCCGCCGCTGCTGCGCCGCCCGGGCGGCCGTACGCTGGTGCTCGACATTCCCGGCGGTGTGGTGCTCGGCGTGGATCCGCTCGCCCATTACCCGGTGACCGAGCTGGTGATGGACCCCGGTGCCGTGCTCGCGCTGTACACGGACGGCCTCGTCGAGCGGGCCGGCGCCGACATCGACGAGGGGATCAGCGCGCTGCGGGTGGCGCTGGCCAAGGCCGGCGCCGCGGCGAGCGGTCGGGGCGGCCGCTCCCTGGTGACTCTCGCCGACCGGCTCACGGCCGCCGCCCGGCATTCCGCGAACCGCCCCGACGACATCGCCCTGCTCCTAGCGGCCCGCCGGGCCGGCAGGCCGAGCTGAGGGCCCCGAACCCGGGGCGGTGCCGTACAGGCAGGCCGGGCACCGTCCCGCCGCCCTGGAAAGGCGGCCAAGGACCGTACGCGCGGGCCCCGTCACATGGCACAAGCGGCTCACCACACGGCGTGACTTCCCTCGCCTCCGCGGGCTCGGGAGTGTAGACAGGGCACATGGTCCGCCCCCTGGGCCGATCGCGGACTCGGCCCACCCGTCCTCCCGCAGCAGAGCCCGCCGCACGCACGCCTGTCTCCGGGCCGAGCGAGCGGCGGGCGCGGTCTGCCGCGAACGGCGGGCCCGACGGGGCGCTGCGCGGCGGCCGTTCGCGGTGGAGTCCCGCCGCGGCGGTGCGCTCCGCGCTCAGCGGGCGCAGCGTCGCCGGACAGGTCTTCGTCTTCCAGGTCCTCATCGTGTTGCTGCTGGTCGTGGTGGCCGTGGTGGCACTGGTCCTGCAGAGCCGCAGCGACAGCACCGAGGAGGCCCGCAACCGGTCCTTGGCGGTCGCCGAGACCTTCGCCAACGCGCCGGGCACCCGCGAGGCGCTGGAGAGCGCCGACCCGTCGGCCATCCTGCAGCCGAGCGCCGAAGCCGCCCGCAAGGCGACCGGGGTCGACTTCATCGTCGTGATGAACACGGACGGCATCCGCTACTCGCACCCGATCCCGGACCGGATCGGCAAACCGTTCGTCGGCGATGTCGGGCCCGCGCTGGCCGGCGGGACCGTCGTCGAGGAGGTCGAGGGGACGATAGGCCAGCTGGTGCAGGCCGTGGTGCCGGTCAAGGACCCCGACGGCAAGGTGGTCGGCCTGGTGTCGGCCGGCATCACCACCGAGCACGTGGGCGGCGCGGCCAACCGGCAACTGCCCCTGGTCCTGTTCACCGCGGCGGGCGGGCTGGTCATGGCGACGGCCGGCACGGCGCTGGTGAGCCGGCGGCTGCTGCGCCAGACCCGGGGCCTCGGCCCGCGCGAGATGACACGGATGTACGAACACCACGACGCGGTGCTGCACGCGGTCCGCGAGGGAGTGCTCATCGTGGGCGCCGACGGCGACCTGCTGCTCGCCAACGACGAGGCCCGCCGGCTGCTCGGCCTGCCCGGCGACGCCGAGGGCCGCGGCGTCCACGACCTCGGCCTGCCCGCGGACATCGCCGAGCTGCTGGCCTCGGGGCAGGTCGTCACGGACGAGGTGCGGCTCGTCAAGGACCGGCTGCTGGCGATCAACCAGCGGCCCACCCATGTGCGCGGCGGCCCGCACGGCAGCGTGGCGACCCTGCGCGACTCGACCGAGCTGCGCGCCCTGACCGGCCGGGCGGAGCTGGCGCGCGAACGTCTCGACATGCTGTACGCGGCCGGTGCGGGCATCGGCACCAGCCTGGACGTCACCCGGACCGCCGAGGAGCTGGCGAATCTGGCCGTGCCCCGGTTCGCGGACTTCGCGACCGTGGACCTGTTCGACGCCGTGCTCAGCGGTGAGCAGCCCGAGGCCGCGACCGAGATGCGCCGTACGGCGCTGGCGGGCGTACGCAAGGATCCGCCGTTGTACCAGGTCGGCGATCGGATCCAGTTCGTGCACTCCTCGCCGCAGGCCCGCAGCCTGCGCGCAGGGCAGGCCACCCTGGAGCCCCGCCTGCGCGACGCGCCGGGCTGGCACGCGCAGGACTTCGAACTCACCTCGCAGGCCCTGGACTACGGAATCCACTCGCTGATCACCGCGCCCCTGCGGGCGGGCTCGCTGATCCTCGGAATGGTCACCTTCTGGCGCGGGGCGGGCTCCGAACCCTTCGAGCCGGAGGACCTGACCCTCGCCGAGGAACTGGTCGCCCGCGCCGCCGTGTCCATCGACAACTCCCGCCGCTACACGCGCGAGCACACGATGGCGGTGACGCTCCAGCGCAGTCTGCTGCCGCGCAGCCTGCCCGAGCAGAGCGCCCTGGAGATCGCCTACCGGTACCTGCCGGCCCAGGCCGGGGTCGGCGGTGACTGGTTCGACGTGCTGCCGCTGTCCGGTGCCCGCGTCGCCCTCGTCGTGGGGGACGTGGTGGGGCACGGATTGCACGCCGCGGCCACGATGGGCCGGCTGCGCACCGCGGTGCACAACTTCTCCTCCCTCGACCTCGCGCCCGACGAACTGCTCGGCCTGCTCGACGAACTGGTCGCGCGGATCGACCAGGACGAGGAGACCGAGGGCGGCACCGCGCCCGTCACTGGCGCGACCTGCCTGTACGCGATCTACGACCCGGTGGTGCGGCGCTGCGCCATCGCCCGTGCCGGGCATCCACCGCCGGCACTGGTCCGGCCCGACGGCAGCGTGGAGTTTCCCGACGTGCCCGCCGGTCCGCCGCTGGGTCTGGGCGGTCTGCCGTTCGAGACCGCGGAGATCGAGGTGGCGGAGGGGAGCCGGCTGGTCCTGTACACCGACGGGCTGGTGGAGGACCGGGACCGCGACATCGACGTCGGTCTCGAACTGCTGCGCAACGCGCTGGAACAGGCCGGGCCGTCGCCGGAGGACACCTGCCGGGCGGTGCTGGACTCACAGCGACCGGCCCGGCACAACGACGACATCGCCCTGCTGGTCGCCCGCACGCAGGCCCTCGGGCCGGGCCGGGTGGCCGCCATCGACGTGCCGTCCGATCCGGCGGCCGTCGCCGAGGTACGTGCCTCGGTCACCCGGCGTCTGACGGAGTGGGGCCTGGAGGATCTGGCGTTCACCACGGAACTGATTCTGAGCGAGCTGGTCACCAACGCGATCCGCTACGGCGGCACGCCGATCCTGGTGCGGGTGCTGCGGGACCGGAGCCTGATCTGCGAGGTGTTCGACGGCAGCAACACCGCCCCGCACCTGCGGTACGCGGCCATGACAGACGAGGGCGGGCGGGGCCTGTTCCTGGTCGCGCAGCTCGCCGAACGCTGGGGCACGCGCTATCTGCCGGGCGGCAAGGTGATCTGGGCCGAGCAGCCGCTGCCGTGAGCTGAAGCGCGCACTGGTCCGTACCTGCTTCCGTCCGAGGTCTTCTCAGCGCGCCCTGGGTCTGATAGGAAACTTTCCTATCATACACGGACCGCGAACTCACAGCAGGGCACTCCCCGTCGGCTTCTGCTGCGGCACCGGCGACATGCTCGACCTCGTCGAGCTCTGCACCGCTCGCAAGCGGGGCAACGTGCTGGCGTCCTACCTTCCGGCACCGCGCAAGGTCGACGGCACCGACTCGCACGCCGGGCTCGACCCGAACTATCCGAGGGACTGGCGCTGGGCGGCGCAGGACACCGCGTTCCAGCAGGCGCAGAACGACGAGCGCGACCGGGTGCACTTCGACCCGGCGGTCGGGCAGGGCAAGGCCGACGGGCTGCGGGCGCTGGGCCGGTTCGCCTACTACGACGCCCTCGTGATGCACGGTGACGGCACCGACCCGCTCAGCTTCCGCAACATCCGCGAGCGCGCCCTGCGCGGCGCGGTGCCGCCGGCGCAGGGCGGCGACGAAGTGCGGTACCTGAACGCCTTCCTGGACGCGCGAGTGTGGGCGATGAAGCAGGAGGAGGCCCACAGCGACACCAGCCGGACAGCTTCCACATCGGCTGACGGCGCCCGCACGTGCGAGAGCCCGGACACCGGCGCGGCGCGTCGGTGTCCGGGCCTGGCCGCCCGGTGGGCCCCTTCGACGTCCGGGCAGGCCGTGCCGCGGACGGGATCAGCCGCCGCCGAGGCGGGAGCGCAGCAGGGCCTTGCCCAGTTCGGCACCCTTGCGGCTGTCCGCCTGGGCCTTGCGGAACAGGTCCGCGACCTCCGTGTCCTTCTCGCGCTCCGCGTCCGCGATGTACGTGTCCAGGCGCAGCGCGTTGTTGAGGCACGCCTCCACGTACCAGATCAGGTTGTAGTCCTTGTCCGGCGTGCCGGTCACGCCGCCGGCATCCGTGCCGCTGCTCATCCTGGCCTCCTACTTCACCGGTTCGGCGGGGCCCTTCGGGGGCGGGCCCCTCGGTGCGGCTCGGGTACCCCTACGACCTTCGGGCACACCGCTCGGCCCACGCGGCGGGCGTCGCACAGACGGCCGAACATCGAACGGAACCGCCATGAACGCCAGCCCGCGCCACCCCTTCCGCCGCATAGAAATATCTACCAGCATGCATTTGCCGGATCGGCCCCCGCCGGGACCGGACGGCCGTCTCCCGGAGCGGAAAATGAGCGATCTCGGCTGGACGCGCGGAGTGGAGTGGCTTGCCGCCGCCGCTCCCGATCCCAGGGCATGCAAGCGCGACTGGGACCGGGGCGAGGGCGTCGCCCTGCTGGAGGCCGGGCGCTTCTGGGACGTGCTGAGCGTTCCCGACCAGTTGGGTCTGCTCGCGCTGGACCTCCTGTGGCGGCCCACGCTGCCGCTGCCCGGACCGACGCTGGTGGACATCGCCGCCCACCGGGTCGGCTTCTTCCTGCCGCCGGACCCGGACAGCAAGTGGATCGGCGCCGGCCTGCGCAACGCCGGTCGCGGGGCGTGGGTGGCGGTCCCGCCGCCGTACCGGTCCACCCGGTGCCTGGAGTGGCTGGTCCCGCCCGACGGAACGGGCGCGCTGCACTCGCCGACCACCCTGGAACTGGCGCTGCGTCAGGCGAACAGCAGCCTCACCGTGCTGGCACCGCTCTGCGGCACCTGACGCCGCTCGCACGTCAACTCACCGTCAACAGGTCCTGCAACCCTGTACCGGCTGCAGAACGCCCTTCGGGTGCTGCAACAACGCCACGACGGACGCGGTGACGGGCGCCAAGGCCCGGAAGGGGGCTACCGCCGGGTGCGGGTGAACAACCATCTGGAGCCCGGCACGGCCCTGGTGTCGCACGCCGTCGAACCGGTCGCCGTCATCGTCGCCGAGTCGCTGGACAACGCGCTGCGGCACTCCTCGCCCGACACCGACGTGACGGTCAACCTGGAGCACGTCCACCACGGGGCGTGCATGACGATCGACGACGCCGGGCTCGGCATGACCCGGGACGAACGGACACGGGCCCAGCGGCTGGCGGCCCAGCACCCTCTTCGCCGACGGTGCCGACCACGTGCGCTACCGCAGAGCGTGCACCGTTGCATCGGCGCGCCGCTGGCCCGGTTGGAGGCGCTCACCGCACTGCCCGCGCTCTTCGAGCGCTTCCCGAATATCCGGGCGGCCGAGGGCGGGATGCGACAGGTGCCGTCGTTCATCGCGTTCGGCTGGCAGGAGGTGCCGGTACGGCTGCGGGGCTGACGCGGGGGACCGCCCGGGGCGCGACCGGTCCCCCGTTCCGGTCGTGCCCCTGCGGCCCGACTCGAACCTACGTGCATGGTCGGCTCCTTGTGAATCGCGTCCATGCCCGTTCCGGCGCCGCGAGGACTCAACCGTGCACAGGTGCGTCCGGATGGCCCGAATTCGCCCCCTGCAGGTCGGGGTGGTCCAGGTCACCGAGCGCCAGGTGGGCGAGCACGACCTCGTAGAGGTCACTGCCCCCGGCCAGAAGCTGCCGTTCGAGGACGGGCTCGGCGCTGCGGACGTGCTCGCGCACGGTCTGCGCGTGGACGCCCAGGAGATGCGCGGCGCGTTCGGCGTTGCCCCCGGCCGCGATCCAGGTGCGCAGTGTGCGGCGCGGGTTGCGGGTGTCGGTGTCCAGGCGGCACAGCAGTTCGCCGGCCCAGGTGCGCAGGGCGGGACCGGCCAGCAGATCGGCCAGCCGGGTGTCCGCGCCGCCGTCGCCGGCGGGCAGCTGGACGTGGCCGGCCTGGGTGTTGAGGGCCAGGTGGACGGTGGCCCGGACGGTGAGGTCGGACAGGTCGGTGCCCAGCAGTCCCTCGGCACGTTCCATCCGGGCGCGGACGGTGTTGCGGCTGACGCCGAGCACCGCGGCCGCGTTGACGGCTGTGAACTCCAGCCCCAGCCGGGTGGTGGCGAGGAGTTCGGCGCGCGTGTGGTGGGGCAGCGCGTCGAGCGGGCGCAGGACGCGGGCCGCCCAGTCGCGCAGGCCGGCCGGGTCCATGAGCCGTTCGGGGTGCGTGCGTTCGGCGTACACCGCCGACCTGTCCGGGCGGAAGTGCGCGACGGCGAGGGCGCTGACGGCCTGGCCGTACGCGGTGGCGGTCCGGGCGAGGCTCTGCCGGGCGCTGCCACCGAGGAAGGTGCCGGGGCGGTCGCCGACCAGCTCCCGCAGCTCCGCGGCGGCTCCCTCACCCGGCGTCACGACGATCACATGCGCGTCGACGGCCGGGCAGCGCACGACGAGGGCCTGCTCCGACGTGGCGCTGACGCACTCCTCGGCCAGCCGGTCGCGGTCCTCTGTGCGGCTCTCGGCGACATAGACGCAGGCCGTGTCCGTGTCGAGCAGACCGGGCCAGAGCCCGGCGGCGACCCGGCGGGCGGAGACGGTGTCCTCGACCATCAGAAGCTGCAGGATGGCCAGCCGCAGGTCCGACGTGGCGCGCCGCAGCCGGCGTCCGGCGGCCGCGGTCTCCCGGGCCCGCAGCAGGAGTTCGAGCACACCGGCGGTGTGGGTGACGATGTCCGCGGTGCGCCGGTCGAAGGGCGCGGGTCGGGCGACGGCGAGGACGCCCGCCGTCGCGGGGTGCGGGAGTTCGACCCGGACCAGCCGCAGATGGCGGTCGTGGTCCTGGAGCGCGGCGGAGGCGATCCGGCCGGTGGTGATGTCGGCGACCAGGGCCTCGTCGAGGGGTGCGCGGATGCCGGCCAGGAGGTTGCCGGCGTCGTCCTGGAGCGCCACGTCCGCCTGCGCGGCACCGGCGAGCCAGGCGACCACCTTGCGCACGTCACGCCCGGACGGCCGCAGATGGTCGAGCAACTCCTGCGCCCACGTCACGTCCGCGCCGTCCGCCATCTCCGCGCGACGGCCCTCGCCCTCTCGCCCGGCCACGTCGTCTCCCTGCCCCTTCACCTCGCTTTGCGCCCGCACCGGGCACACCGGTCGGGGACCTTACCTCAAGGTGGGGCAAGGAGCTCCGCGACTTTCGCGTGACGGACGGCCCGGCGGGCGGGGAAACGGGCGAAGAACGGGCGTCGCACGGCGCGCCACCCCGCCAGTCGGGCGGCGGTGTGGAAGCGGCCGGTCAGCGAGGTGGGCGCGCCGAGGACCATGAACACGCCTCGGCGGCCTCCCGCACGCACCGGAGCCAGGAGGTCGCCCCCGGCCGCCTGGACCGCTCCCCGCCACGCGCGTTCGGCCTCTCCCGCTCCCGCGGCATAAGCTCGGCAGATGGCGAAGTACTACGACGTGCACCCCGACAACCCCCAGCCGCGCACCATCACCCAGATCGCCGACAGTGTCCGGTCGGGGGCGCTCATCGCATACCCCACCGACTCCTGCTACGCGCTGGGCTGCCGGCTGGGCAGCAAGGACGGCACCGACCGGATCCGGTCCATCCGCCGGCTGGACGACCGGCACCACTTCACCCTCGTGTGCCAGGACTTCGCGCAGCTCGGCCAGTTCGTGCGGGTCGACAAGGACGTGTTCCGCGCGATCAAGGCCTCCACGCCGGGCAGCTACACGTTCATCCTGCCCGCGACGAAGGAGGTGCCGCGCATGCTCCAGCACCCCAAGAAGAAGACGGTCGGGGTGCGCATCCCCGACCATGTCGTCACCCAGGCGCTCCTCGCCGAGCTGGGCGAGCCCCTGCTGTCCAGCACGCTGCTCCTGCCCGACGAGGACGAGCCGATGACGCAGGGCTGGGAGATCAAGGACCGGCTCGACCACGTCCTCGACGGGGTGGTCGACTCCGGGGACTGCGGGACCGAACCGACGACGGTGATCGACTTCTCGGAGGGCGAGGCCGAGATCGTACGGCGCGGGGCGGGAGACACCACCCGGTTCGAGTAGCCCGGGCAAACGGCAAAGGCGGGCGGGTCGGCCGACGGGGCTCTTCCCTGCGCGTGTCACGATGACCGCCGTCGGGCCCGCCGAACCGGCGGGCCCCTCGTCGTCGAACGCGCAGAGAGGCAGCCCCGCCATGACAACCGCACAGGGAACGGACATCGACATCCCCACCGAGGACGGCATCGCCGACGCCTACCTGACCCACCCCGGTGACGGCGGCCCGCACCCGGGGGTGCTGTTCTACATGGACGCCTTCGGCCTTCGGCCGCAGCTGAAGTCGATGGCCGACCGGCTGGCCGGCGCCGGCTACACGGTCCTGGTGCCGAACCTCTTCCACCGTCACGGGCGCGCCCCCGTCCTCGAGTTGCCCGAGTTCATCGACGACGCGTCACGCGGCGGGCTGTTCCAGCACATCCTGCCGATGATGCAGCCCCTGACGCCAGAGGTGGCGATGCGCGACGCCGGGGCGTACCTGCGCAGGCTGGCGGAGCTCCCCGAGGTGGCGGACGGCCCGGTCGCGGTGACCGGCTACTGTTTCGGCGCGCGGCTGTCGCTGATGACCGCCGGAGCGTATCCGGAGCGGGTCGCGGCGGCGGCCGGTTTCCACGGCGCCCAGCTGGCGACCGACGCGCCGGACAGCCCCCATCTGGTGGCCGACCGGGTCACCGCGGAGCTGTACTTCGGCCACGCCGACCACGACCCGTCCCTTCCGCCCGAGCAGGTCCAGCGCCTGGAGGACGCGCTGACGGCTGCGGGCGTACGGCACCGCTGCGAGGTCTACCCGGACGCGCCGCACGGTTTCACGCAGGCCGACACCGCGTCGTACCAAGCGGAGGGCGACAAGCGTCACTGGGCCGCACTGCTGGACCTTCTCGACCGCACCTTCTGAACCCTCGCCTTCCGACCGGCCCGACACCTCTGTGCGACGACGCGCGGCGGCGCCCGCAACAGACGAGCGCCGCCTTCCTGTTGTCCGATCCATTGACATGTTCGCGCCCCAGCGCAAATCTGAGAGCGCTCTCAAAAACAGGTACGGACCAACTCCCCCCACACCCGCACGGAGGTGGAGAGTGCTCGCAAGCCTCAAACACCGGCTCCTCACGGCAGCCGCGGCGTCCACCCTGCTCGGCGCCCTGCTCACGTTCGGCGCCTCGCCGCCCGCGGACGCCGCGGTGCCCGCCACGATCCCCCTGAAGATCACCAACAGCTCCGGCCGGGGCGACCCGGTGTACGTCTACACCCTCGGCACCTCGCTGACGACGGGCCAGCAGGGCTGGGCCGACGCCAACGGCACCTTCCACGCCTGGCCGGCCGGCGGCAACCCACCCACCCCGGCACCGGACGCGTCGATCCCCGGCCCGGCCGCCGGGCAGTCCAGGACGATCCGGATCCCCAAGCTCTCCGGCCGGATCTACTTCTCGTACGGCCAGAAGCTCGACTTCCGCCTCACCACCGGCGGTCTGGTGCAGCCGGCCGTGCAGAACCCCAGCGACCCGAACCGCAACATCCTCTTCAACTGGTCCGAGTACACGCTCAACGACTCCGGTCTGTGGCTCAACAGCACGCAGGTCGACATGTTCTCGGCGCCGTACTCGGTCGGGGTGCAGCGCGCCGACGGCAGCGTGGGCAGCACCGGCCGGCTGAAGGCCGGTGGATACACCGGGGTGTTCAACGCCCTGCGGGCCCAGTCGGGCGGCTGGGGCGGCCTCGTCCAGACCCGCTCGGACGGCACGGTACTGCGGGCGCTGTCACCGCTGTACGGGCTGGAGACCGGGGCTCTTCCCGCGTCGGTCATGAACGACTACATCGACCGGGTCTGGCAGAGGTACGCCACGACGACGCTCACCGTGACCCCGTTCTCCAACCAGCCGAACACGAAGTACTTCGGGCGGGTCTCCGGCGGCGTCATGAACTTCACCAACAGCTCCGGCGCGGTCGTCACCAGCTTCCAGAAGCCCGACGCGAGCAGCGTCTTCGGCTGTCACCGGCTGCTCGACGCCCCCAACGACCAGGTGCGCGGGCCCATCTCCCGCACCCTGTGCGCGGGCTTCAACCGCTCGACGCTGCTCACCAACCCGAACCAGCCCGACACCTCGTCGGCGAACTTCTACAAGGACGCGGTGACCAACCACTACGCCCGGATCATCCATGACCGGATGGCCGACGGAAAGGCGTACGCCTTCGCCTTCGACGACGTCGGCAACCACGAGTCCCTGGTCCACGACGGCAACCCGCAGCAGGCCTACCTGACGCTGGATCCGTTCAACTGACGCGGGCACTTCGCACCACCAGGCCGGGGCCCGCGGGCCCCGGCCCTCGCCGTCCGTCCGCGACGTCAGTGGACGACGGAGAAACTGCGCCACAGGCCCGTGGAGCGGACCGCGTCGTCCGATGTCCCCGTGGTCAGGTACACGCTCTGCCCGCCCCGCGGTTCGGTGCAGTCGGGCGTCGTGTACAGGATGATGTCGTTGAGCGTTCGATTGTTGACGTGCGCCACCCCTTCGCGGAAGCGGTGGCACCCGTCGACCGACGGGTCCGAGAGGGTCTCGACAGTCTCGCGCCCGGTGCGCAACTCGATCGTGCCGAGCGCGTGATCCTCGCAGGCTGTCACCACGAGGCAGAGCACCACGACGCCGGTGAGCGCGGTCAGCGACCGTCTGGCGGCCATCGAACCTCCTGTGCGTGGCGAGAGCCGGCTGGGACGTCGTCCCGGCACCACTATCCGTCGGCGCCGCCGGATGCGCCCGGCGGAGACGGCCGTTGCGGGGACACGGGCGGCCGACGGCCCGTTCGGTACCGCAGCGAACCGTGCCCGCCTGGTGGGCGGTGGCGCCGATGGGCATGCCCTTGTGCAGGTAGATGCTGTGCGACAGCAGTTGGTGTCGTGCATGCGGAGGCGACCGAGCATGTGCTGGAGTTTGTGCCGCAGGCGCGCCAGGCCGGCGGTGTTGTTGTGCTCGTCGAGCGTGAGCCGGATGCGGCCGTCGCCGTCGAGCGTGACCCGGTTGCCGGGCTGCGGCAGGTCCTCACCGCACAGCCAGAAGTCGACGGCGTGATGGGGCAGGACCTCGAAGGGCATGTCCGGCGCCACCGCGCCGGCCCAGCGGGGTGCCTCGCCGTGGATCTGCTCGGCGTCCGACTTGCCGAGCATCTGGATGCCGCCGAGCGGGTACTCCCAGTCGTCCGCGCCCAGGTACCAGTCGTGCAGGGCGAGGATCTTCTGGAACTGGGTGTCGTTCGGCTCCTTCGAAACGGCCATCAGCCGGCCGTGCACACGGTAGAGGTGCTCCGCCTGCGTGTAGTACGGCTCCAGGTCCTCGTAGTGGATCGGCCACGCGGGAGAGACGCCGTCGTGGTGGCGCAGATCCCCGAAGTCCTCGGGGCGCAACCGGAACAGTGCCGCGCCGTAGAACTTGGTGTTGCCGCCGACGTAGTAGTTCACCTCGGGCGGGAACTCGTTGCCGTTTCGGTCGAGCCAGCACTCCGGGGCCCGGTACTTGCCCTTGACGAACACGGCCGTCGAGTCCCAGTTGTCGCGTTCGCGCGGCAGGTAGTCGTCGCGTTCGAGGATGAGGACGCGCTTCCCCGAAGGGGCGACCTGGTGGGCGAGCGTGCCGCCGCCGGCACCACTGCCGATGACGATGACGTCGTGGTGGGGGAAGTCGCCCATGGCGGCCCCCTTTCCTCGCTTTCGCGCTCTGCGGCGGCTGCCGGGACGCTGCGGCCCTGGCCCCTTTTCGAACGTACCGCACGCGAGCAAGTGCCCCCGCGGGCAGACCAGCTCCCCGTACCACCGGCAACACACCGCGTCCCCGCACGACCGGGGCCGGTCGTTCCCCGCGAGCTCGCCGGGCGGCTGTCACGTCGCCCCCTTCCGGCCCACCGCCGGTGGCACAGGGCGCCCGGCCGGCAGCAACTGGACCGTCACGAAGGCCACGACGGACGCGATGATCACCACGGGGATCACCTCCTCGCTGCGCAGTACCAGGACCACCAGCACCACGCTGCTGACCGGCAGCCGCAGCATGGCCGCCGCCGCGGCCGCCATGCCCGCCGCCATGCCGGGCGCGACTCCCAGCCCGGGCAGCGGTGCCAGCAGCACACCCGCCGCGGCGCCGAGGAGCAGCGCGGGAAAGATGGGACCGCCACGCAGGCCGCCGAGACACAGCCCGTACGCCACTCCCTTGCACAGGAGCACGGCGACCAGGGCTCCGACGCCCCAGGAATGCGGATCCTCGGCCATCCGGCCCAGCAAGGCCTGGCCGGACGACGCCACGTCCGCGGGACTCCGCCCGACGGCCAGTGTGTACACCGCGGCGCATGCCCCGGCGGCGAGGGCGCAGATCACCGTGCCGGTGATCGGCCGCGCCGAGACGAATCCCGCCGCCCGCCGCCCGGCGGCCCGAACCGTGTGAAGTGCGACGGCGATACCGACAGCCATCACCACGGTCCAGAGCACGTCCCCCGCATCGAGGCGGGGGATCGGAACGCCCAAGGTCAGTGAAAGGTTTCCCGTGGAGAGCCCGGTCCAGCGGCCGAATCCGGTGAAGACGAGGGCCCCGATCCCGCTGGACAGCAGTGCCGGCAGCATGACCGCGAACAGCTGAGGGCCACCTACTCCGGCCATCTCGATGAGGATCACGGCGGCGGCGAGCGGATTTCCGAAGATCGCGGCCAGCGCCGCGGCGGCACCGGCCGCGCCGAGGAGCGCCGAGCCCTGCGGTGTCTTCTGCGACCGCATCAGTTCCGCGAGCAGCAGTGCGAGGCCGCCGCCGAGCGCGATCAACGGGGCTTCCGGGCCCAGTGTGGCGCCGAGCGGCAGACTGACCACAGCCGCGAGGATCACCCCCGGCAGGGCGGCGGGGGTCGTCCCCTTGGCGTTCAGGCCCGCGGCGGGGATGTGGCCACCGGCGCCCGGCAGGCGCTTGACGACGAGCCCGACGGCGAGGCCGGCGACCGCGAGCAGCGGCAGGGGCCACCACCAGGGCGGAATACCCCAGCCCAGCCGCGCCGGCAGTTCCGCCCACATCAGGTGCTCCAGCTCATGGAGCGCGGCGAGGAACCAGAACGCGGCGAGGGAGACCGGGACACCGAGGAGCGCCGAGAGGAGGAGGGCCTTCTGATAAGCCGGGGTGCGCAGCAGATCACGTAGCCGCTCCGCCTCGTCCGGCTGGGTACCGGCGGGGGCCGCGGTGGCGGGAGCCGTATCCCGCGCGGCTGCTCGCCCCTCCGGCTCAGGCAAGGACCCGGCGCTTCTGGGCTTCGAACTCCTCCTCGGTGAGCACTCCCTGGGCCAACTCGACCACGCCCACCGACCCGTCGGCCTCCTTGCGCACGAAGACCAGGTCGATGATCCGGATGATGCCGCGCTCCACCAGATCGACGAGCAACGGGAGCCCCTCACCCGTCATACGGTTGCCGGGGAACTCGATGATCAGATAGTCGATCGGCCCCATTTCCTCGATGTCCTGGTTCACGGCCTCATTGCAACACCCGATCAAGCGCCCCGCACTTCCACGCCTGCCCCGGGCGGGGAACACCGCAGACCGCTTTGAGGAGACGCCGCCGGGCGCCTGGCCCGTACGGCGTCCCCGCAGGGCCCCGCGCGGCTGCTGTTCGCGCCGGACCTGGTCGGCACGTCCGAGGAACTCGCCGAACGCCTCGCCGCGCACGCCGCGTTCCGGGAGGTGGACGAGGTGGCGTTCGCGCTGCCGTTCAGCTTCACGCACGAGGACTACGAGCAGATCCTCACCGACATGGCGACGAAGCTGGCTCCGGCGCTGGGGCGACGGCCGGGCGCGTGACTCACCAGCGTCCCGGCTCGGTGCCGGTGATCGGCTCCGAGGGCTTGCCGTCCACGCCGACGGGGACGTCACCGGCGAGCATCACCCGGTGCATGATCCGGGGGTGATCGAGGTGCGCGTTGTCGCTGGGCGCCAGATGGATGGTGGCGCGGTTGTCCCAGAAGGCCACGCTGCCCGGCTCCCAGCGGAAGCGGACCGTGTACTCGGGGCGGACGGCCTGTTCCAGCAGCATCTCCAGCAGCAACCGGCTCTCGGGGCGGGAGACGTCGGTGATCTGCTCGACGTAGTAGCCGTTGACGTAGAGCACCCGCTCACCGGTCTCGGGGTGGACACGCACCAGCGGATGCACCGAGGCGACCTGACGGTCCAGCAGGTGGCGCAGGTAGGCGTCGTCGCCGGGCCGGGGCTGGTAGCCGACGCCGAGCCGGTGCTCGGCCCGCAGCCCGTCCACGAACTGCCGCACCGGCGCGGACAGTCCGGCGTACGCCGCCGCCAGGTTCGACCAGGTCGTGTCGCCGCCGTACGGCGGGACGGTCTCTGCGCGAAGGATCGTCGCGGCCGGCGGGTCGATCCGGGCGCCGTGGTCGCAGTGCCAGCCGCGCAGCAGGGTGTGGCGGCGGCGCTGGAGCCACTCCTCGTGCTCCATGCCGAACCGGCCTCCCAGCTCCAGCCGGTCGGCGGTCGTCTCGATCTCCGGGAAGCCGGCCGGCGAGGCGCTGCCCCGCCGCCCGAGGACCACCGGCTCGCCGAACCGCCGTGCGAACGCCACATGCGCGGCGTGGTCCAGGCGCTGCCCCCGAAAGAACACCACCTTCCAGCGCAGCACCGCCTCGCGAATCGCGGCCACCTGGGCGTCGTCCAGCTCACCGGCCAGGTCGACACCGGTGATCTCGGCTCCGATGTACCCCGCGACGGGGTTCACCTCGACTCCCGTGGTTCGCTTCCCCGCCATGGCCCTGTCCGTCGTCATGCGCACTCCGTTGGTCGTCCGGCCGGCTCCGTCGAAGAGCGTGACAGCGATCATCCACCGTGGGCAACGAGGCGGGCCGTCGGCCATTGCGGGCGGCGGCCCGGCACACGGGGTTGGCGGTCGCGTGGGCGGGTCCTGCCGGGCCCGCCCATACTGGCGGTACGGCACAGCAGAGCGGAAGGGTGGACCGTGAACGGCATTCCGGCGCACACGCTCAACGACGGCACGACGCTCCCCGCCATTGGCCTGGGCACCTGGCCGCTGGACGACGCGCACGCCGAGCGGGCGGTGCTCACCGCCCTCGACCTGGGCTATCGCCTGATCGACACGGCGACGAACTACCGCAACGAGACCGGCGTGGGCCGCGCGATCGCCCGCAGCCCGGTCCCGCGTGAGGACATCGTGGTGACGACGAAGCTCCCGGGCCGCCACCACGGCTACGAGGAGACCCTCGCCTCCTTCGAGGAGTCCCGGCGTCGGCTGGGCGTGGAGCAGGTGGACCTGTATCTGATCCACTGGCCACTCGCCCGCGTCGGAAAGTACGTCGACTCCTGGCGGGCCATGATCAAACTGCGCGAGGAGGGCCTCGTACGGTCGATCGGGGTCTCCAACTTCACGGCCGAGCACATCGAGCGGCTGGAGAAGGAGACGGGCGTGCTGCCCGCCGTGAACCAGATCGAGCTGCATCCGTACTTCCCGCAGGAGGAGGCACGGGCCTTCCACGCCGACAAGGGCATCATCACCGAGAGCTGGACCCCGCTCGGCCGGGGCACCGACCTGCTCCAGGATCCCGTCGTCGTCACCATCGCCGAGACGCACGGTGTGACGCCCGGTCAGGTCGTGCTGCGCTGGCACACCCAGTTGGGCGCGCTGCCCGTCCCCAAGTCGGCGGACGCCGAGCGGCAGCGGCAGAACCTCGACGTCTTCGGGTTCACCCTGGGCCCCGCCCAGATGCAGGCCATCGCCGACCGCGCGCCGCAGCGCACCGGTGGGGATCCCGAGGTGCACGAGGAGTTCTGAGCCCGGTGGGCCCGGGTACCCGGTGGCGCGGGCGCACGGAAGGAGTCACGGGTGGGTGACGGCGACCGGCTGCGGACCTACCGCGGCAAACGTGATTTCGGGCGGACCGGCGAGCCCGAGGGGCGTGCGGGCCCCCCGGGCGACGCCCCCCGGTTCGTGGTGCAGATCCATGACGCGAGCACCCTGCACTTCGACTTCCGGCTGCAGGTCGACGACGTGCTGAAGTCCTGGTCGGTCCCGAAGGGGCCGTCCGCCGACCCGAAGGACAAGCGGCTCGCGGTGCCGACGGAGGACCACCCGCTGGAGTACCAGGAGTTCGAGGGCGTCATCCCGGCGGGCGAGTACGGCGGCGGCACGGTGATCGTCTGGGACATCGGGACGTACGAGCCGATGAGCCACGACCGCCAGGGGCAGCCGGTCGACTTCGGGGAGTCGCTGGAGCGGGGGCACGCCACGTTCCGGCTCAACGGCTCGAAGCTGCACGGCGAGTACGCGCTCACCCGGTTCCGGGGCGATCAGGGCGACGCGGAGGCCTGGCTGCTGGTGAAGGCCGGGCACACGGGGGCGGGGCGGGGAACGCCGGACCCGCGGCGGGCCCGTTCGGTGCGCAGCGGCCGCACGCTCGCCCAGGTCGCCGCGGACGTCCGGGACGACTGACCCGCGTGGCCCGACGCCGAAGTGCCCCGCCCGGCGTCAGCGCAGGTGTCGTCCGAAGAAGTCCATGGTGGCGTCCATGGAGGCCCGCCAGCGGGCGTGGAACGTGTGGCCCTCCCCCGGCTGCTTCACCAGCCGGACGTCCTTGCCCGCCGCCTCGAACGCGGCCGCGGTCTGCTCGGACCACTTCAGCGGGCAGGTGGCGTCGGCGGTGCCGTGCTGGATGAGGAGCGGTTCGGTCACCCGGTCGGCGTAGGTGACCGGTGAGACCTCCCGCCAGAAGTCGGGGTTCTGCTCGGGGGTGCCGTGCGCGGCCTCGATCTCTGCGACCACCGGGTCGCCGTCGGGGCGCTGGAACCGGTCGATGTTCTCCTCGGGACGGGAGCTGACCGGCGCGTGGACGACGGCGGCGTCCACCAGACCCGGCGTTACGACCAGCGTGTTGTACACGACGCCACCGCCCATGGAGCGGCCCAGCAGGCCGATCCGGTCCCCGTCGATCTCCGGGCGGCCGGCGCCGCGCAGGGCCTTGACGGCGGCGATGACGTCCTCGGTGTAGCCGAGGCGGAGGTTGACGTCGTTGTCCGGGTCGTCGTCGGAGCCGGCGTGGTTGCGGTAGTCGGTGTGCAGGACCACATAGCCGTTGCGGGCGAGCAGGTCCTGCTCGCGGGCCAGTCCGCGGCCGGTGGTGTAGACGGCGGGGTCGATGTAGCCGTGCGCGAGCACGAGCGCCGGGAAGGGGCCCTTCCCCTCGGGCACGTTCATGAGGCCGGAGATGGTGAGGCCGTTCGCCTCGTAGGTGACGGCGTACTGGGTGTAGGCGCCGGTCCGGGTCCGCACGGCGCCGAGGCGCAGTCCGGAGCCCGTGTGCTCGCGGGCGATGAGACCCGGGAGGGACACGGGGTCGGGCGGATCGGGCGTCGGGGTGGTGGCGGCGGCCGGGCGCTCGGTGCGGGTCGCTGCCGGTTCGGACCTCCCAGGAGCGGCGGCTTCGCCGTTCGTGCAGCCCGTCGCGGCCGCCAGCACCATGCAGGCGGTGGCGCAGGCCGTGCCTCGCAGCCGCATGCGTCCAGTATCGCGGATACGGCTCCGTCAGTCAGTGGCTCCCGCGCCCCGGTGCGCACGCAGGGCGGCGAGGGCCCGGTCGGCGTGGGTGTTCATACGCAGTTCGCTGCGGACGACCTCCACAACCGTGCGGTCCTCGGCGATGACGAAGGTGACCCGCTTGGTCGGGGCCAGCTGGAAGCCCCGCTTCACACCGAACCGTTCACGGATCGCACCGTCCACGTCGGACAGCAGCGGCATGCCGAGCGTGTAGCGTCCGGCGAACTCCGCCTGCCGCTCGACCGGGTCACCGCTGATGCCGACGGGCCGCCCGCCGGCGGCGGCGAACTCGGCCGCCAGATCCCGGAAGTGGCAGGCCTCCGTGGTGCAGCCGGCGGTGAGGGCGGCGGGGTAGAAGAACAGCACGACGGGTCCGTCGCTGAGCAGTTCTGTCAGCAGGCGGGGCGTGCCCGTCTCGTCCGGCAGCTCGAAGTCCTCGATCTTGTCGCCGACCAGCGGCTGGGACGGGGGCACGGTTCCTCCTCGGATCGCCTGACGCGAGATACTACTCGCCGGTAAGGCGGTGGCGGCCCCGCGTGCGCCCTCGGCCTCAGGGAGTGCCCGCCTCCGCGGTGGCCCGCTGGTCCGAGTCGTCGTCGATCGTCACCGCGAGGAAGTCGTCGACCATCCGGTGGAACAGCGTCGCGAGCCGGCGCAGTTCCTCGGGCGACCACTCGGACAGGGCCAGTTGCATGCCGCGCGCGCCGACGTCGCGGATCCGCTCGATGGCCTCGCGCCCGGTGTCGGTGAGTTCGATGCGCTGGGCGCGCCGGTCTTCGGGGTCGGGGACACGGGTGACGAACCCGGCGCGCTGCAACTGCTGCACCGTGCGCGTGACATGCGAGGCCTCCACGCCGAGCCGGTTGGCCAGCTCCCCCGGGCGCAGCGACTCCGAGTCCGCGACCTGCCGCAGCAGCGCCACTGCCGCGCGGTCCAGCGGCACTGAGGCCAGAGCCATCAGGCGGTCGTGCTGCCGGGCGCGGGTGTTGAGGTAGGTGATGCGCGTGAGGGCCCGCTCGATCTCGACGATCTCGGGGGACACGGGGCCCGGGGGGAGCGGCGGTGAGGGCATGCCTCCCACTTTACCATTTGTTGCCTAACTCAAGTAATTTTGGCAGGCACCGGCGCAGCCGGTCGCGGATCTCCCGCAGCGACGGCGAGGTCAGCGACTCCTCGACCATGATCCGGTGCAGCGCGGGGTCGGTCATCACCTGCGCAAACCGCGCGTACCAGGTGGGGCTGCCCAGCTCCGCCAGATGCCCGGTGACCGGCCGCACCAGACAGGCGACCCAGTCGCGTACGTCGGTGGAGTCGCCGGCCTCTGCCAGCGTCCGGGCGCGGCCCTCCTCGATCCGCGCGTCGTGCCGGGCGGCGACGGCGCGGACGAGGTCGGCCTTGGTGCCGAAGTGGTAGCCGACGGCGGCGTTGCTGCCCTGGCCCGCGGCCTCGCCGACCTGACGGTTGGACACGGCGTACACGCCGCGCTCGGCGAAGAGCAGCGCCGCCGAGGGCGCCGCGCAGAAGGCATGCCAAAGTGGTGCGCGGCGTGCCGCGAGGTCCGTCACGTGCGAGCCACGCCGGGCGGGCGACGCGCCGCCGAGGTGCCCACGCACGAGCCCCCCAGCGGGCGGCGCGTCGCGCAGGCGCCGTGCCCGTCCGTCACACGCCGTCAGGCGCAATGGCCGCCGCGGCGCTTCCCGAGATCCGCCACCTGCGAGGCACGTCCGGTCCGTCGCCCGCCGCGTGCAGGCCACGGGCGGTGTGCGACGCGCCAGGGGGCGGGTACCTCGCGCGGATGACATGTGCCGACGGCAGGGGAAGCCGACCGGCCTTATCGGTGGAGATCGCCCACCATGGGACAAGACTCCCGACCGGAGATCCCGGCCGGCCGGGATCACGTCACCGACGAGGTCACCACCGCGCCGCCGCACCCCCGCTCCCCAGGCAAGGGAAGAACGCACCTCATGACCATCCGCGTGTTGCTCGCCGACGACCAGGCCCTGCTGCGGGCCGCCTTCCGGATCCTGATCGACTCCTGCGACGACATGGAGGTGGTCGGGGAGGCCGTCGACGGCGCCCGGGCGATCGAGCTCGCCCGGGCCCACCGGCCCGATGTCGTCCTGATGGACATCCGCCTGCCCGGCAGTGACGGACTGGCCGCCACGTCCACCATCTGCGCCGACCCGGACCTGTCCGCGACCCGTGTGCTGGTCCTCGCCACCTCCGAGATCGACGAGGACGTCGCCGAGGCACTGGCGGCCGGGGCCAGCGGGTTCCTCGGCAAGGAGGCCACCCCCGACGCCCTGCTCGACGGCGTCCGGACCGTGGCGGCCGGCGAGTCCCTGCTCTCCCCGCTCGCCACCCGCGCCCTGATCACCCGCTTCCTGTCCGCGCCCGAGGAGGGCGCACGGCTCGCCGCTCCCGAGGACCTCGCCGCGCTGACCGCCGAGGAGCGCGAGGTGATGGGCCGGGTGGCCGAGGGCCGGACCAACGCGGAGATCGCGGAGAAGCTCCTGGTCAGCACGCCGGAAGTGCGCTCCCACGTGGACCGGGCGATGACGAAGCTGGGCGCCCGGGACCGTGCCCAACTGGTCGTCATCGCCTACCAGTCGGGGTTGGCGGGAGCCATGCCGCCGCCGTCCGCGGCGCTCTGACCCCGCCCTCCGTTCAGGGGAAACCTGCGGGCGGGGCGCGTGGCGCCGCCCCGCCGCGTCGACACCTCAAGCCGTGACCCTGCCGCTGATCGCCCCCATGCTCGCCACACCCGGCGCCCTGCCACCCGCCGCCCAGGACGCGCGGTGGGCGTACGAGACCAAGCAGGACGGCCAGCGCGCGGTGGTGTATCTCCCCGGCGACGGAAGCGTGGTGCTGCGCGCCAGGTCCGGCGAGGAGATCACCGGCGCCTACCCCGAACTGCTGCCGCTCGGTGCCGCCCTCGGCGGTACGGCCGCGGTGCTGGACGGGGAGGTGCTGGCCCTGGACGAACAGGGGCGCGCCGACTTCCAGTTGTTGCAGTCCCGTATGGGCCTCGCCCACTCGCCCGTACGGGCGGCGCGCCGGGCGGCTCAGGTGCCGGTCCATCTCGTGCTGTTCGACGTGATGCACCTGGCCGGGCACTCCCTGACCGGGCAGTCCTACGCCCGGCGGCGCGCCCGGCTGGAGGAGCTGGGCCTGGCCGGACCGTTCTGGTCCACACCGGGCGCGCTGGTGGGCCACGGCGCACAGGCCCTCCAGGCCACCCTCGACCACGGTCTGGAGGGCCTGGTCTGCAAGCGGCTGGACTCGGTGTACGAACCGGGTGTGCGCTCCCGCGCCTGGATCAAGATCCGCAACATGCGCGGCGAGGACGTCGTCGTGGGCGGCTGGCAGCCCGGCAAGGGCCGGCTGACCGGCCTGCCCGGCGCGGTGCTGGTCGGCCAGCGCGACGCCGCCGGACGGCTGCGGTACGTCGGCGGCGTGGGCACCGGCTGGAGCGAGGCCGAACGGACTGAACTCGCGGCGCTGCTGCGGGAGCACGCGAGCGACGTCTGCCCCTTCGATCCGGTACCGCCGGCGCCGGGAGCGCGCTGGGTGCTGCCCCGGCTGGTCGGTGAGGTCCGCTACAGCACCCGTACCCGGGCCGGGCTGCTGCGCCAGCCGTCCTGGCTGCGGCTGCGGCCCGACCTGACGCCCGAGGAGTCCACGGCCGACCTGCCGGAGCACCTCGGCTGACGTCGTTTCAGCAGACAACTATTGGGCTGTCCTTCACCAACGGGACGCCTGCGACCTCTTGGCGCGGAAGGGCATTCCGGGGAAGCTGAACTGCCTTTCCCCCCACAGCCCTTGGGCTGCGCCCGAACCAGGAGGAGGACGCAGTGTCGTCACAGAAGTCCCTCACGCACCGCAGGAGATGGCTCACCGTGCTCGGTGGTGCCGCCGCGCTCGTCATAGCCTTTCCCGCCACCGCCTTCGCCGCCCCGCCGCCGGCGTTGCCCGGCAACGCCGACAGTCTGGAGCGGACGTTCCAGCCGGCCTTCGACTACGACACGGACGGCTGCTACGCGACGCCCGCCATCAGCGCGGACGGCACCGTCAACGGCGGCCTGAACCCGACCGGGGCGCTGAACGGCAACTGCCGGGACGCCTCGGACCTGGACAACACGAACAGCTACTCGCGCTACAAGTGCAACAACGGCTGGTGCGGCATCGTGTACGGCCTGTACTTCGAGAAGGACCAGGCCCTGCCGGGCAGCAGCATCGGCGGGCACCGCCACGACTGGGAGCACGTCGTGGTGTGGGTGCAGGACAACCAGGTCAAGTACGTCTCGACGTCCAACCACGGCTCGTTCACCGTGCACAACGCCTCGGCCATCCGCTTCGAGGGCACGCACGCGAAGGTCGTCTACCACAAGGACGGCATCAGCACGCACTGCTTCCGTGCCGCCAACTCCAACGACGACCCGCCGGAGAACCACAAGGGGACCTGGCAGTATCCGACGCTGGTCGGCTGGAACGGTTACCCGGCGGGCGTGCGGGAGAAGCTGACGTCGTACAACTTCGGCAGCGCGAACTTCGGCCTGAAGGACAGCAGCTTCGCCTCCCACCTGGCCTCGGCGAAGCCGTCCGGCATCCCGTTCGACCCCAACGCCTGACAGGCGCTCTCGTGCACGGCGGGGGCCGGTGACGGTCTATCGTGTCCGCATGCCGGTCCCCGCACTGATCCGCATCGTCTCCCGCGACTCACCGATGGCGCTCGCCCAGGTGGCCCGCGTCCAGGCCGAGTTGACCGCCCGCTACCCCGAGGTGAGAACCGAGGTGCTGCCGGTGAAGACCACCGGCGACAAGTGGCTCGGCGATCTCTCCCTGGTCGAGGGCAAGGGCGCGTTCACCAAGGAGGTCGACGCGGCGCTGCTGGCCGGTGAGGCCGATCTCGCGGTGCACTGCGTCAAGGACGTGCCCGCCGACCGCCCGCTGCCGGCCGGCACGGTGTTCGCGGCGTTCCTGAAGCGCGACGACATCCGTGACGCCCTGGTGCATCCGGGCGGGCTCACTCTGGACGAACTGCCGTCCGGCACCCGTATCGGCACCTCCTCGGTGCGCCGGGTCGCCCAGCTGGCCGCCACCCATCCGCACCTGGAGTGCGTGCCCTTCCGCGGCAACGCGGGCCGACGGCTGGACAAGCTCGCCGCCGGTGACGCGGACGCGCTGCTGCTGGCCGTCTCCGGTCTGGAGCGCCTGGGCCGCCAGGACGTGATCAGCGAGGTCCTCTCCCCCGAGGTGATGATGCCGCCCATCGGCGCGGGCATCCTCGCCCTCCAGTGCCGCGAGGGCGACGGCGATCTGATCGACGCGATCAGCGCGCTCGGCGACCCCGGCACGCACCGGGAGGCGACGGCGGAGCGGATGTTCCTGCATGTGCTGCAAGGGCACTGCAACAGCCCGATCGCCGGGTTCGCGCGCATCGACCACGGCGAACTCTCCCTGCGGGCCTGCGTGTTCACCCCGGACGGCAAGACCCGTCTCAACGCCCACGAGTGGGCGGGGCGGCTGGACGCGGCCACCCTCGGCACGTCGGTCGCCGTGGCCCTGCTGCGTCAGGGCGCCCGCGAGATCATCGACGGCATTCCGCACTGACCGCCGTCGACGACCGTCGTCAGGCGGTGCCCTCCTCGGCCTGGTCGCGCAGGAACTTGCTCACCTGATGGGCGAGGCTCTCCCGGCCGGCTCCGGCCGGGGCGCAGGGGATGGCCTCGTCCAGGCCGATGCCGCCCGTCCACAGCCGGCGGTCGGCCCAGTCGTCGTCCACCCGCATCTGGATCTGGACGTCGACCTGTCCCAGGGCCGCCTCGGGCGCCGCCCCGTACATCACGGCGGTGGCCCGGCGCAGCGGGTAGACGTCGTAGCCCTCGATGAACTGCGAGTTGCGCCAGTCGACGAACGCGCTCTCCCCGTCGGGGCCGATGCGCACGTCGATCTGGCCGTCCTCCAGGTGGATGCCGAAGCGGTTCTCACCGCGGTTCTCGACGGTCACCCGCAGCCGGAAGTACGTCAGTCCCTCGGCGGCGTCGTCGCGTCCGCGCGGCGGCTCGGCCCGCTCCAGACCGTGGACACGAACGCGCAGACCGGCATGCTCGTCGTACTCCTGCCAGTCCCCGACCACGTTCGGCTCGTACACACTCCACCTCTCGACCTCTCGAAGCTGCTTCCTATCCGTGGGCTCAGCGCAGTGTCAAATGAGCGGAATGGGCTGTGGCCAGGGATTTCCCGCACATGATCGCTGATCAAGCCGTGCCCAGGGAGAATCCGCACCGGCCCCCTCCCAGGCGTGCCGCACATCACGTTCGCGCCCCGGCTCAGCGGGCCGGCCGGCCCAGCGCGAAGGAGGCCGCGGCGATGCCCGCCGTCTTGCCGGTGGCGGCGCGGACGGCGTCGACGTGCTCCCAGACACCCGTTCGGGCGATCGGGTCGAAACCGATCGTCGGCTCGTCGAGGATCAGCAGTCGTGGGGCGCTGACGAGCGCCTGGGCCAGTTCCAGCCGGCGCACCAAGCCGCCGGAGTACCGACGAGCCGGTCGGCGGCGTCGGCGGCGTCGGCGGCGTCGGCGAGACAGCACACTGCAGACCTGAAGTGTGTTTCGTGTGTGTTTATACCGGGAAGACCTATTTGAGTGCTTCGGACAGGAGGCACGTCCGTGGGACCGCCACGCCGTCCCCGCGTCATTTCCCGTGCGCGGTGCGGGCGCGCCACCCACGGTGTCTGTCCACCCGGCACCTGCTGAGGGAGGCGCGCACATGCGTACCGCCAGCAGAACGAAGCAACACCCCCACGACGACGCACCCGACACGGCCGCCGATTTCGTGCGCCTGCGGAAGCTGCCGGACGGCCCGGAGCGCAAGGCGCTGCGGGACGAACTGGTCAGGGTCTGGCTGCCCATGGCGGAGCGGATCGCCGTGCGCTTCCGGGGCCGCGGCGAGGCCCTGGAGGATCTCTACCAGGTCGCCGCCCTCGGTCTGGTCAAGGCCGTCGACCACTACGACCCGGAACGCGGCCGCGCCTTCGAGGCATACGCCGTGCCGACGGTCACCGGCGAGATCAAGCGCCACTTCCGTGACCACATGTGGACGCTGCACGTCCCGCGCCGCGTCCAGGACCTGCGGAACCGGGTACGGCGTGCCACGAAGGAGCTCTCCCAGACCACCCCCGGCCGACCCCCCACCATCGCCGAGATCGCCGCGTACGCGGAACTCAGCGAGGACGAGGTGCGCACCGGCATGGAGGCCTTGGAGTGCTTCACGGCGCTGTCCCTGGAAGCCGAGATGCCCGGGACCGACGGCTACGCCCTCGCGGACGCGATCGGCGGACTGGACCCGAGCTACGACATCGTGGTGGACCGGGTCGCCGTGGCGCCCTGTCTCCAGGCCCTGCCGGAGCGCGAGCGGACCATCCTCTATCTGCGCTTCTTCCAGGGGATGACACAGAGCTGCATCGCGCAGCAGCTGGGCATCTCGCAGATGCACGTCTCCCGGCTGCTCACCGCCTGCTTCGCCAGGCTGCGCGAGGAACTGCTCGCGGGGACACCCCGCTGAGGCCAGGACCAGTCACCCCTGCGGAGGTGCACCGGGGATCTGTGTCGGACCGTAGCGGTCCAGGGCGTCCTCCAGCTCGGCGCGGATCCCCGGGGGCATCTCCCCCTCGCGGCCCCAGGTCAGCACCAGCTCCGCGACCGTGCGGAGCTTGGTGTTCGTGTGCTGGGAGACCTCCTTCAACACCGCCCATCCCTCGTCCGGCGTCACCCTTCCGAGTGCCACCATCATGCCGATCGCCTGGTCGACCACGGCATGCGAACAGACGGCCTCCTTGAGCTGGACGATCTCGTCCTCCAAGGCCCGGAGCCGGTCGGTGTCGCCGGCGGGCTCGTGCGGTATTCCTGCCATCCCCCCATCCTCCCCATTGGGACTGACGCCTGCCACCGGGGTACTCGGCAGGCGCCATGACCGGTTCCGGTTGGACACTGGTGTCGAACCGGTGGCTGCCGGTCGACGAGACCAGGACGACTGCCATGCAACATGACACGACACCCACGGCCCGCGCGACGGACGTGGTCTCCACGAACGACGCCTTCGGTGCGCCCTGCTGGGTGAGCCTCACCAGCCGGGACGTCCGCGCCACCGAGGAGTTCTACACCGCCGTGCTGGGCTGGGAGTGGCGGAAGGCCAAGCTCGGCGACCACTTCCGGATCGCGCTGGTGGACGGGGCGCCGGTGGCCGGAATCGCCGCGGTCGCCGCCATGTGGCAGATGGCCGTCGCCTGGACGCCCTACTTCGCCGTCCCCAGCGCGGACCTCGCGGTGGCCAGAGCGCAGGAGCGCGGCGGTACGGCGGCGGTCGGACCCATCTCGCTGCCGCCGGGCCGGGCGGCGCTGCTCGCCGACCGGGACGGCGCGACCTTCGGCATCTGGGAGGGTGAGCTGGTCACCGACTGGGAGACCTGGCACCGCGCCGCGCCGGCCTTCATCCGGCTGCACACCCGGGACGCCTTCGACGCCGCGATCTTCTACGGCGAGGTCCTTGAGTGGGCCTCGGCGGCCCGCGGCTGCTGCGAGATCAACTACGAGGGCGAGGAGGTCGTCCTGCGCAGCGGAGGCGATGTGGTGGCCCGTATCGAGTCCGGCGCCCTGGGAGCGGCTCCCGATCCGACGATCCGCCCGCACTGGCAGATCCACTTCGCCGTCGCCGACGTGGCGGAATGCGTCCGGGCGGCGGAACACCACGGCGGCAGCGTGCTGCGCATGAGCGCCGAGGAGGCGGTGCTGCGCGACCCCGACGGGGCGCAGTTCACGGTGACGTCGCGCCGGGCGCCGTGAGGGCCTCCCGGCGCGGGCACCGGGCGCCGCCTACGAGGGTGGCGCGCTCCGTGACGGCCGGGACAGCAGGACGAGGCTGCGCGCCTCCACCGTGAGGGTGGTCGCCGCCTTGTGCTCGGTCTCGTCCGGCGGCCCCTCGGGGTCGGCGGTGTCGATGAGGGTGGTCCAGCGTTCGCCGTACGTGCTGTCCGGGAGCCGGAAGTCCACCGGCTCCCAGTAGCTGTTGAGCAGCAGCAGGAAGGAGTCGTCGACCACGCGGCGCCCGTAGGCGTCGGGCTCGGCGATGGCGTCGCCGTTGAGGAAGACACCGACGGTGTGCGCGTCGGAGCGCTGCCAGTCCTCGTCCGCCATCTCGGTCGCGTCCGGCTGCAGCCACACCAGGTCCGGCAGCGGCTGCCCGGCGTGCCTGACCGTCTCGCCCCGGAAGAAGCGCCGCCGGCGCAGCACCGGGTGGGCGGCGCGCAGCGCGATGACGTACCGCGTGAAGTCCCGCAGCTCCCGCTGCTCACCGGTCAGCCGCCAGTCGATCCAGGAGACCTCGTTGTCCTGGCAGTAGGCGTTGTTGTTGCCGCCCTGGGTGCGCCCGATCTCGTCGCCGTGACAGAGCATGGGGATGCCCTGGGACAGCAGCAGGGTGGCGAGGAAGTTGCGCTGCTGGCGGGCACGCAGGGCGAGCACCCCCGCGTCGTTCGTGTCGCCCTCGGCGCCGCAGTTCCAGGAGCGGTTGGCGCTCTCGCCGTCCCGGTTGCCCTCGCCGTTGGCCTCGTTGTGCTTGTCGTTGTACGACACGAGGTCGCGCAGGGTGAATCCGTCGTGCGCGGTGACGAAGTTGACGCTGGCGCGGGGGCGGCGCCTGCTGTGCTGGTACAGGTCGGAGGAGCCGGTCAGCCGGGACGCGAACTCGCCGAGCGTGTGTTCCTCGCCGCGCCAGAAGTCCCGTACGGCGTCGCGGTACATGCCGTTCCACTCCGACCACAGCGGCGGGAAGTTGCCCACCTGGTAGCCGCCCTCGCCGACGTCCCAGGGTTCGGCGATCAGCTTGACCCTGCTGATGACGGGGTCCTGCTGAATCAGGTCGAAGAACGCCGACAGCCGGTCCACCTCGTGGAACTGCCGCGCCAGCGTGGCCGCGAGGTCGAAGCGGAAGCCGTCGACATGCATCTCGGTGACCCAGTAGCGCAGCGAGTCCATGATCAGCTGGAGCACGTAGGGGTGCCGCATGAGCAGGCTGTTGCCGGTGCCGGTGGTGTCGTAGTAGTGCCGCCAGTCCCCGTCGACGAGGCGGTAGTACGAGGAGTTGTCGATGCCCCGGAAGGAGAGCGTGGGGCCCTTCTCGTTGCCCTCGGCGGTGTGGTTGTAGACCACGTCGAGGATCACTTCGAGCCCGGCCGCGTGCAGCGCCTTGACCATCGACTTGAACTCGGTGACCTGCTGGCCCCGGGTGCCGTGCGCGGCGTAGGCGTTGTGCGGAGCGAAGAATCCGATCGTGTTGTAGCCCCAGTAGTTGGCCAGACCGCGGTCCTGGAGCACACCGTCCTGCACGAACTGGTGCACCGGCATCAGCTCGACCGCCGTCACGCCCAGCGAGCCGAGGTGCGACACGACGGCGGGATGCGCGAGTCCCGCGTAGGTGCCGCGCAGCTCGGGCGGCACGTCGGGGTGCGTGCGGGTCAGTCCGCGCACGTGCGCCTCGTAGATCACCGTGTCGGCGTACGGCCGTCCGAGTGGGCGGTCGTCGCCCCAGTCGAACGCCGGGTCGGTGACCACGCCCAGCATGGTGTGCCCGGCGCTGTCGGCCGGGTCGGGCCCGGACGCCGCGCGCTCGTACAGCGAGGGGTGGTTGTCGAACTGTCCGTCCACGGCCTTGGCGTACGGGTCGAGCAGCAGCTTCGCGGGGTTGCAGCGCTGACCGGCGGACGGGTGCCAGGGCCCGTGCACCCGGTAGCCGTACCGCTGGCCGGGCTTGATGTCGGGCAGGTAGCCGTGCCAGACGAAGCCGTCGACCTCGGTCAGGGGGACGTCGCGGTGGTTGCCGCGGTCGTCGACCAGGACGAGGTCGACGCGTTCGGCGACCTCGCTGAACAGCGCGAAGTTCGTGCCCTTGCCGTCGTGGGACGCGCCCAAGGGATAGGGGTGCCCGCTCCACGCGGGCACCCCGTCCTTGCCGTTCGGCTTCTTCTTCGTCACCGCGCGTCCTCCAGGGCGCCGTCGGCCGGCAGCATCGGGGTGGCGAGGGCGGCGACCGGCGTCTCGCGGGGCACCTGCAGCCCCTCGCGCAGATCGGGGGCGGGCGCCTTCGGCACCAGCGGGACGCGCTCGCCGGCGCGGGCCCGCTGCGAGAACCAGATGACCTTGCTGCCGGTCTCGGTGGCGCAGCAGCCCCAGCCGTCGCTCATCGCGGCGATGTGCTCCAGGCACGCCCGCAGATCGAGGTCGGGGCGGAGTGCCTGGTCGTTGTCACCGACGGCGGTGATCAGGTGCTGGCCGTTCCACCACATCTCGATGGATGTGTGCTTGTCCGTCGCGTGCTCGTCGATAGCCTTCAGCAGCAGCTCGGCGCTGCCGCAGACGGGCTTGACCAGCGGGTCGAGGTCCCAGTACTTCAGGTGTGCCGCGAGGATGCGGCTGACCTGTCCAACGCGTTCCGGGCTGACTTCCACGTCGAGGTGGTAGTAGCAGGGCACTGCGGTCTTCATCGTGGCTCCTCACCGGCGAGGCTCTCGCACCCTCGCCCTCGCAAGCCGATCCCCGAACACGAAGCGTGAGCACTGTTCGCTTCCGAGTCACAACAACAGTGCGGGTGCTAGTCCATTCGTGCAACACGAGCGAACCACCGTGATGGTTGAAGCTCTAACAAGACGCTGGGTCGCCGCACGTGCACCATGAGTGAAGGTGCCTCGATCGCCGTAACGGATCCGTGCCCCCTCGCGGGCACGGCCGCCGGCCCGACCGTCGGGAACGTGCCCATCGAGCGCCCGGAAGGTGAACGGCGCCATGCTGCTACCAGCCAGAGCCGAGGTCACCCGGCAGCTGCGGCGGTACCGGGCCTGGGAGCGTGCGACGCTCGCGGCCCCCACCGACAGCGCGGTGCGGACCGGCTTCGAGGACTCGGGCTACACCCTCTGCGTGCTGATGGGAAAGCGCTGCGCGCGTGAGGCCGCCGAGGCGGCCGAGCGCTACTTGCGCACGACGCTGGCCACCTACCTGCGGGACGAGACCTGCCGACCGCGTCCGGGCCGGGTCCCCCGGAGGGGACCTCCCTCGGGAAAGCGTTCCCGGGCGGGGCTCTAGCCCCCTTTTCAGGTGCAGTATCCCGAGCCGGGCCGAGGGGCCCGGCTTCGAGTACGACGGAGGTGAGACCCATGAGTACGACTGAGGCCATCGGCCGCATTCCGGTCCGGGACGTCCATCCCGCCGTGGAGTGCGGCAGGCGCCCGGCGAAGGCCGTGCCCGGAGAGACGTTCCAGGTCACGGCCACCGTGTTCCGCGAGGGACATGACGCGGTCGCCGCCAATGTCGTCCTGCGGGATCCCGAGGGCCGACCCGGCCCCTGGACACCGATGCGCGAACTCGCCCCCGGCACCGACCGCTGGGGCGCCGAGGTCACTCCGGACGCCGTGGGCCTGTGGACGTACTTTGTCGAGGCGTGGAGCGATCCGGTCACCACCTGGCGGCACATCGCCGGGATCAAGGTGCCGGCGGGCATCGACACCGGGCTGGTCCTCGAAGAGGGCGCCGAACTGTACGAGCGGGCCGCCGCGAAAGTGCCCGAACGCGCGGCCCGCAAGGTCGTCCTCGCCGCGGCTCGGACCCTCCGGGACGACTCGCTGCCGGTCGCCACCCGCCTCGCGGCGGCGCTGACGCCGGAGGTGGACGGGGTGCTCGCGCGGTATCCGCTGCGGGAGTTGGTGACCGCGTCGCAGCCGCTGCCGCTGCTGGTGGAGCGGGAGCGGGCACTGTTCGGGTCCTGGTACGAGTTCTTCCCCCGCTCCGA
>NZ_JBFBJT010000058.1:0-44293 GCF_040686175.1 Streptomyces sp. NPDC086077
TCGCGCGTTCGAGTTCGTCGACCAGGTCGTCGCGGACCGTCTCGTGCCACACCCGCATCGTGGGGTGGGTGTCGATGACCAGAACCGCTTCCGTGGGTTCGGGCCCGCCCGGCTGCCCACCGAGCCGGCTCAGGACTTGAGCGGCCTCACGGCGTGCCCGCGCGGACTCTCCCGGTCGCTGGCCATCGTCATCATGCATGCGTGCCCTCAAGGCGTCGTAGTGACGATGAGCGGGTGGCGGAATCCCGCACACCCCCGGCATGCGTGACAGCCACGAGCAAAGCCTTGCAGCGGTTCCGCTCGTGAAGCAAGTGCGCACGGGGGCTCGCGGCGGGTGTACGCGAAAGCATGACGGAAGCACTGGGGCCGACCTGAAACACAGGCGGGCGGTTACGCGCACGCTCGTTCAATTCGGGTCACCCTTCGGCTCGCGGGCGGGGGGTCCGTGCACCTCGGGCCCGGCCGGCCGGTCACCGCGCGCACGGTCGGGCCCCGGGGGCACGGGTCTGCGTTCCGGGTCGTCGAGCAGGATCGCCAGATGGCGCCCCACGTGGTTGTCCCACCCCTCGGGCCCGACGGCCAGCGCTTCCTTGCGCCATCTTCCGGTCCGCTCCATCAGACCGGCCAGCCCGCGGTCCTGCACGATGTCGGCGACGGCCTCCTTGAAGGCCGGGTCGGCGCAGTCGCCGCGGTGCCAGATCATGGCCGGGACACCCGCCCGCAGACCGGCGAGATACGCCTGGCGGCTGGTGGGCGAGTCGGTGCCCGGCGGTTCACTCAGCACCAGGCAGACGGCGTGCTCGTCCTCCTTCAGCTCCCGCTCCAGATGGAAGTGGGAATGGCCGGGCCGGTTCCAGTACGGGTGGGTGTCGGCGGGGCGCTCCTTGAAGTGCCGCCACTTGTTGTGCCAGGGGCGGTGCCAGGAGGCTCTGCGCAGCCGCTCGAAGCTGCGCACCAGGACGGCGTAGTCCATCACCAGCGGGGTCGGGGAGGACGAGTCGGACTCCTTGTGCCACCACTCGACGGGCTCGCCCAGCAGTTCCCACGGGAGGATGAACTCCAGCACCACCGGCTGGCGCAGATCCGACCAGCGTTCCTCCGTCTGCTCGATGAGCTGTTCGACCTCGGCGGGGAGTTCGTCGCGGTGCAGGTGCACGGTCTCACCGGGCACCGGATGCCAGCCCTCGGCGTCCGACTGCCGCCAGTGGGACAGGTAGTAGCGGTCGCGGTCCACGCCGTCCGGCTCGAACTGGATCATCAGATACGCCGGCATCAGCGAGGACGTCACCGGTTCGGCGACGGCGCCGCCGCGCTGCCACTCGGCCATCTTGTCCTCCAGGCCCCACGTGCGGGCCTGCCGGCGGTTCCAGCGGCGCAGCAGCTCGGCGGTGTCCAGCTGCCCGTCCTCGACCAGCTGGTCGGCGGCCAGGGACACGAACGCCATGCTCACCGGCAGCTCCTTGGCCGCCGAGTTGTCACCTGCCAGGCGCAGGAACACCGTCCAGCCCGTGTCGCACCAGGACGGCAGCTCCTGGGTGCGCGAGCGGCTCGCCCGGCGGGCCATCGCGGCCAGCGTGGACGCGGAGCGGATCTCCTGGAGCAGCGGCCGCAGCTGATGCAGATCCGCCCCGTCGAAGAAGTCGACGGCCTCCCACTCGTCCACCAGCCGGTGCAGTGCCGTCACAGTGGCCGACTGCTGCTCGACGTACCCCAGGCAGCGCACCAGGCACGGCATCCCGTCCGGGACGCCCGCGCACTTCTCCACCAGGTGCAGCAGCCAGGGCCGTAACGCCTCGCCGCGAGGCGGCTCCACCGGGGTGCCGAGTTCTTGGCCCAGCATGGTCACCAGCAGGTCCGCGCTGCTCGTGTGCCGCATGGTCGCCGACTCCTGAAGGACGTCCACGACATCCGCCACCAACTCGTTGCGAACCCGCGCAGGGCTGCGCCCTTCCACCCCCGTGACCTCCCGACCGCCACCAGTCCCGCCTGAGTTACCACTGACAGTGCCGACCAGCGTACGGCCAGTCGTCCCCCCACGTCAGGGGGTCGAAACGAGCGTCCTGCGGCTCACCGTTCCCCTTCCGCCTCATCACCCGTGATGAGCACGTCGTGATGCGTGCCGTCCGGTGCCACGAGTTTCGGCTGGAGGGTCAGGCAGATCCGGTGCGTCCGCGACGACTCGACCCGCGCCTCACCACCCGCCTCCACCACCCAGAACCGCACCTTTCCCCCGGCCCCGCCGGTCCGCCCCACCGCGACGGTCGCCTCGATCTCGACCGGCCCCAGCTCGAACCGCACGGGCCCGTCGCCGCCACCGGCCAGGGCGGAGTTCAGCTCGTTCCTCAACTCCCGGATCATTTCGGCTAGTTCGACCATGCCGGGATCCTAGCGGGGCACCGGAGGCGAGGTGCCCGCTTACGGCCCGGTGACCTCAGGCGCCGCCCCGGCCGGCCCGCAGGACGGCGTGGCGGCCGCCGTCGGGGTACTCGACGACGCCGACCTCGTTGCGCAGCGTCGGCAGGGTGCCGGTCTTGCCCACGGGCGATCGCCACCGGTTACCGCGCACTCGTCCTCGGCGACGCCCTGCCCCCTGACCGCCGCGCCCTCCTCAAGGACTGGCTGGTGCGCAACACCACCGGGGACGCCCGCATCCGCGCGGGCGTCCCCCGAGGCTGGACGGTGGCCGACAAGACCGGCACCGGCGACCATCGGCCGCTCCCTGTGTGACTAGGCCAGGTGCACCTCCAGCGCCGCCCGTACCCCCGACTCCAGGGCGCCCTCGATCCAGGACGGCTTCACCGAGGTGTGGTCGCCCGCGAAGTGCAGGGGTCCCTCGGGCGCGCGGATGGCCGCGACGAGTTCGGTGTGCTGGCCGGGGAGGAGGACGGACGCCTCCCCGTACGCGTACGGGTCCCGCAGCCAGCTCTGTGTGCGGCCGGCGCCGGTGTAGAAGACCTCGACGCGCTGGCCGTACACCTGCTGGAGCCCTCGCAGGGCGTGCGGACGGCGGGCGTCGTCGTCGAGGGAGTCCCAGCGGGAGGCGTCGTCGGCCCAGCTGTAGGACGCGAGGACGACACCGCCCGCGCTGCCGGGCACCGGGTGCGAGGGGTTGATCAGGAAGCGGTTGGCGTTGTCCGAGATCGAGCCGCCGCCCACGATCCCCGCCGCCTCGGGCTGCTCACGGGTGGCCCAGCGGTTGGCGGCGTAGTGGGTGCGCTGACCAGGTGTGATGTGCCCGTCCGGCACGGACGGATGGGCGCCGAGCAGGCTGCCGTCGTCGGGCGCCCGGCCCTGCCGGTACTCCTCGTACAGCCCGGGGCGCACCGCGTCGAGCTCCCGCTTCCAGTCGTCCTCGCCGAACTCCCACCAGCGGCGGCTGAATTCGAGCAGCACCTTGGTGGCGCTGTCGTAGTGCAACTCGGCGACCGCCCGCCGCTTGCCGTACGACATCAGCGGCCGGACCTGCGTCTGGCGCAACCCGGAGAACGGCACGGTGACGATCGCGAGGTCGCCGGTGAACTGCTCGCGCACGACCTTGCCGTCGCGCCCCTCGGACACCGTGTCGATCCACACGTGCGGTCCGCCGGGCCGGACGTGGGCGAGGTCGCCCCTGCGGTCCGGGTCCCAGTACTCGATATGAGTGGCCCGGCGGTCCATCCGCACCACGTCGGCGACCTGGCGCAGCAGCGCGTCGGGCAGAGTCGCCGTCCCTCCGGCCAGCTCCCAGAACTCGGTGTCGGGGGTGATCAGCGACTGGCTGATGAAGCTGTGGATGAACGACAGCGGCAGCCGTGAGGTCAGGTTCTCCAGGGTGCCGACGAGGTCGAGGGTGCGCTCGTCGAAGCCGGCCTGTTCGGTCAGGAAGCGGTACATCGACCAGTCGCCGAACCGCTGGATCACCCGCGCCCAGCCCTCGACCCTTTCCGGCAGGGGCTTGTCGACCCGCCTGCCGTCCGGCCCGACCGTGCTGAACTCGTCGCGCACGGGGTCCAGGGCGGTGCGCAGGATCGTGCCGGACGGCGTGTCCCAGTGCTCGCGTGGCACCCCGAACGACCGGTTGATCCTGCGGGGGGACCGCGCGTACTCGGCCCGGCGCATCCGGACGCCGTTGACGTGCAGCCAGGCGCGGTTGACGGGCCGGCCCTCGCCGTCCACGTCGACGAGGTGGAACCGGCGCTTCTCCAGGCCGAGCCGCTCGATGAGTCCCATCACCAGCGGATGACTGCCGGGGATCCGCATCGCCCCGGCCTCGGCGTACTGCCGCGGATCGGCGAACGGCTGCGCCGCGTCCTCGTGCCCGCCGGTGCGGAAGGTCTTGATCCGGCCGCCGACCCGGTTGCCGTTGGCCTCCAGCAGCGTCACGTCGTGCCCGGCCCGCTTCAGCAGCCAGGCGGCCACCAGACCGGCCGGTCCCGCGCCGACCACCAGCACCTTCCTGGCACGCCTGGTCCGCGCACGGGGCAGCCCGTCGTCGAGGATTTTCCGGTACGCCGGCACCAGCGCCTCGTCGTGCTCGTCGACGACCAGCAGCGCACGGGCGACGGCGAGGCAGGTGTCCCAGTCGGCGGTGGAGCGGGGCGGGCAGGGGGCGGCCGGTGCCCGCGGGGGAGCGGCGGGCGTGGCGGCGGCCGGGTCCGCGCCGGCCGCTCCCAGCGCGGTGGCCGTCGCAGTGCTGCCGGCGACGGCGGCCGTGAACTGCCGTCTGGAGAACGGACGATGAGTGGCCGAGGTGGCCGAGGTGGCCGAGGTGGCCGAGGTGGCCGAGGTGGCCGAGGTGGCCGAGGTGGCCGTGATGGCTGTGGTGCCGTGGTCATCCATACGTCACTGGATACGGGGGACGGCACGGGTCCCACAGCGTGATCAGGCGGCGACCACCGGAACGTGCGAGCGCCCCGGAGCGCCGACGGCGAGCGCGGTCCGCCTGAGCGGACAGTTCACTTCCGTGCGCCGGGCGGGTACGGCCACGGGTGCCGGCCGGAAGGTTTGCGGGCCGATCGGGCAATGCGTCGGGGCCCGCACTCCGAAGAGTGCGGGCCCCGAATCTGCAATACGCGTCAGGCGGGAACGATGTTCTCGGCCTGCGGGCCCTTCTGGCCCTGCGTAACGTCGAAGGTCACCTTCTGGCCTTCCTGAAGCTCGCGGAAGCCGCTGGTGGCGATGTTCGAGTAGTGAGCGAACACGTCAGCGCCGCCACCGTCCTGCTCGATAAAGCCGAAGCCCTTTTCCGCGTTGAACCACTTCACGGTGCCAGATGCCATATTCAATCTCCCTTAAAACGAGTGCTCCTATCAAGCTAGCACAGTCCTGGGTATATGGCCTGGGCGATTCTCGTGCCCTCGTATTCTCTTTTGGCTACAGAAATTCTGCGCCCGCCGCGACAGATATTCAGCGGGCTTCGGGGTGGTGTCCTTTTCCCTGGCCCCTCAGCTGCCGTCGGGCCTCCGCGAGCTGGTCCTCCAGGCTGATGATGCGGCAGGCGGCGTCGATCGGGGTGCCCTGGTCGACCAGTTCCCGGGCGCGGGCGGCCATCCGGAGCTGATGGCGGGAGTAGCGGCGGTGGCCGCCCTCCGAGCGCAGGGGGGTGATCAGCCTGGCCTCGCCCAGGGCGCGCAGGAACGCCGGCGTCGTGTCGAGTACGGCGGCCGCCCGGCCCATGGTGTAGGCGGGGTAGTCGTCGTCGTCGAGGTTGTCGACCGAGAGGGCGGGCTCATCGGGCACACGATCAGGGGGCACACAAAAACCCTAGCCTGAGCGAGGGGCGATATCTGCGTCGGCTGCAACAGAATCGCCCCTCACCGGTGGCCCTGCGTTCAGCGAAAGGGCCTGCGCGGGATCAGAGGCCGAACTCCTGCGGAGACAGGCCCAGCACCGAGCACGCCTCCCGCAGCACCTGCTCCTCGGCCGGCGCGATGTAGCCGTCCGCCCCGGCGATGACGAAACCGGTCTGGACGACCGCCCGGGCCTCCGCCGGCTTCTTCGCCGCCTTGGCGATCTCCTGCATGACCTGCGTCTTGCCCTGCGGGAAGTCGAACGACAGCTGGTCGACGTGCTTGCTGAACCGCTGCCGCAGCTGCTCCGGCGGGAAGTTCTGCAGGACGTCGTTGTTCAGGATCAGCGACTCCATCTGCTGCCGCTCGGTCGGGTCGACATGCCCGTCGGCCGCCGCGACCAGGGCGCACATGGCCATGCTGGCGTCCCGGTAGGCACCGCTCTTCAGCTCCGTCTTCAGGGACGTGAGCTGGGACTTGAGCGTGCTCACCAGCTGGGCGCGCGAGCCGCCGGAGGAGCCGGAACCCGGCCGGCCGTGACCGCCGGGAGCACCGAACCCGCCCTGGCCGCCGTGTCCGCCCTGCCCGCCGTGCCCACCCTGTGCGCCGGAGCCGCGCGCCCCCTGGGCCTGCTGCTGCAGGCTCTTGGCCTGGTCCTTGATCCGATCCCACATAGCCATCCCGTGCCACCTCGGCTTCAGCCGTGTCGTTCCGGTCGTCGGTGTGCGTTCGCACACGTCGTCGTGGCAACGCCTGCCCGTTCGCCGAAGTTCCATGGCGGCGCCCGGACGGCCCAAGGCGGAGTGACGCGGATCACCCCGGCGGAACGACCACTTGCCCGCCCTGCGCCGGTCATCACCGACGGCGAACAACAGTGTTCCCCCAGCACAGAAGGACGTGACCGCCATGGCCGCACCCGTGAAGGGCCCCACCGCCTACTTCCCCTCGATCGAGAAGAAGTACGGCCGTCCCATAGCGGAGTGGAAGGAGCTGATCCGCGCCTCGCCCCTGACGAAGCACATGGAGCTCGTCTCCTGGCTGAAGACCGAGCACGGACTGGGCCACGGTCACGCCAACGCGCTCGTGGCGCACACCCTCGCCGAGGACTCCGGCAGGTAGCCGCCCGGCGGGTCAGGCGCGGAGCGGCGGCGCGGGCGAAGGCCAACGACGTTGACAGCAGCCCCCGCCGCCTTCCATCATCATTCCACTAATCAAGTAGTTAAATGGTGGTGGATGACGTGAGTGACGGTCAGTACGCCGGGGACACGGCGTTGGAGGCCTCCGGCGTGGGGGTGCGCTACCGACGGGGCTGGGCCCTGCGGGACTGCTCGTTCCGGCTGCCGGCCGGGCGGATCTGCGGGCTGGTCGGGCCCAACGGGGCGGGCAAGACCACGTTGATGGGCATCGCCGCGAACGTGCTGGAGCCGACCGCGGGCACGCTCCGGGTGTTCGGCGCGGCCCCGGAGTCGGCCGAGGCCGGCCGGCGTACGGCGTTCCTCGCCCAGGAGAAGCCGCTGTACCGCCGCTTCACGGTGGCCGAGATCCTGCGGATGGGCCGCGAGCTGAACCCCGGCTGGGACCAGCGGGCCGCCGAGGACATCGTGCGCGCCGGGAACGTGCCGCTGCACGCCAAGGTGGGGACGCTCTCCGGCGGTCAGCGCACCCGCGTCGCCTTCGCGCTCGCCTTCGGCAAGCGGCCCGACCTGCTGCTCCTCGACGAGCCGATGTCCGACCTCGACCCGGTCGTACGGCACGAGCTCATGGGCACCCTCATGGCCGAGGCCGCCGAGCGCGGCACCACCGTGCTGATGTCCACCCACGTCCTGGCCGAGCTGGAGAACGTGTGCGACTACCTCGTGGTCATCGCCTCGGGCGCGGTGCGCCTCGCCGGTGACGTGGACGAACTGCTCGCCGTGCACTCCCTGGTCACCGGCGTCCGCGAGGACGAGGGCCTGCCCCCCGGCCTCGCGCGACACACCCTCGTCGAAGCCCGCACCACAGGACGGCAGTTCACCGCCCTCGTACGTGCCGACGGGCCGGTCACCGGCCCCTGGGAGACGGCCGCCCCGACCATGGAGGAACTCCTGCTCGCCCATCTGCGCTCCGCCGACGCGCCCACGCTGATCACCCCCACCGCGCAGGTGCACGGCTCCCGGGCGGTGGCCGCATGAGCACCCTCACCGGCACGCCGGTCGCCACCGACGCCCCCGCCTCCCGCCGCCCCCGCCTCTCCGGCATGACCTGGCTGGTCTGGCGCCAGCACCGGGCCGCGTACCTGACCCTGCTCGGCGCGAGCGTGCTCCTGCTGGCGTGGATCGTCTTCCAGCGGCACCGCATGATCGACTTCCTGACCGGTTACGGCTGGCCCGCGAGCGGACTCGACGACCTGGGCACCGAGTTCGCGCCGTACGCCGCCGCTTTCGGCCCCGTCTCCGCCGCGCTGGGCCTGATCCCCGTGGTGCTCGGCGTGTTCGTCGGCGCCCCGCTGCTCGCGGGTGACCTGGAGCACGGCACCGCCAAACTGGTGGCCGCCCAGAGCGCGAGCCGCACCCGCTGGCTGGCCACCAAGCTGGGGCTGACCGCGCTGGTGCTCACGGCGAGCACGGGTGCGCTGTCGGTCGCGTTCGGCTGGTGGTGGGCGCCGGTCAAGGGGCAGACCACGGTGATGGACTGGACGAGCGGTGCCGCCTTCGACACCACCGGCCCGGTGCCGGTCGCCCTCACCCTCTTCACCGTCGTGTGCGGGGTGGCGATCGGCGTGGTCCTGCGCCGCACGCTGACGGCCATGGTGGTCACCTTCGGGTTCGCCGTCGCCGCCCAGCTCGTCTGGGGCGAACTGCGGCTGGCGCTCGGCGACGTGATCACGGTCACCACGAACAAGGGCGTCCTCGCGGAGGACTCGTTCCCGGTCCTGCCCGACGCCGCCCACCAGATCGACCAGTCGTACCTCACCGGCGGCGGGGAGCTGCTCGGCTGGAGCACCTGTGTCGAGTCGGAGACGGAGCAGGCCCGCGAACTGTGCCTGAAGCAGGCCGACGTGGTCGGCTGGTCGGTGGACTATCTGCCGATGTCCCAGATGGCCGGCATGCAGTGGCTCGGCGCGGCGATCCTGTTCGCCCTGACCGCGGCCGTCGTGGCGTTCCTCTTCCTGTGGGGACGCAAGCGCCTCGTCTGACACCCGGCCCGGGCAGGGCGCCTACCGGCGGGTGGCGCCCTGCTTCGGAATCAGCCGGGACGAGGAGTCCCGGTCGCGCGGGGTCCGGGAGGAACCGGCGGAACCCGGGGTCTCCCGGCGGCCCTCCCGCGGCGCGGAACCGCGCGGCTCCTCGGCGCCGGGCGAGGCGGCGGGCGGCCGCGAGCGGTGCCGGGGCAGCGAGCGCCGGGGCGGACGGGTCAGGGTGATCTGCCTTACGAGCTGCTGAAAGCAGGCAAGCGCCGCCAGCCCGGGCAGGGCAGCCGTCACGGTGTCGACGACCGTCCGGGGCGCCTGCGCGACACATAAAAGCATCGCCGCAGTCGAAAAAAGAAGAATCACACACCAGGAGTGCACTGCCCTGCGCTGATGGAGCGCGGCCCGCAGGACGGACAGCGAGGCCACCAGCCAGGGGCCGTAGATCAACAGGGGCCACAAGGAAACAATGCCGTCGTGTGTTCGGGAAACAGAAAGGCGCAGCGGTTCGTAGACGGCCATTCCGCCGAAGAAACTCACGCTGCACGCGATGACCGCCGCCAACGCGGCGAGAAACCGGCTGACCGCGCGCAACGCGTTGCGGCCGACGCGCGCACGGGGCTTGCGGTGACCTTTCGGGGAATCCCTCAGTGGCGGCAGCTCGGCAGTGATCTCCTGGAGGTTTCCGAGCGGCGAGCCGGGGACGGGATCGGTGACCGACGCGTCCGCCGGAGGGATGTAGGGAGGCTCCTCCGCCAGTGCGTCCTGGAGCATGAACGCCAGCTCCTCGGCGGGATCCCAGGCGGAGTCCGGGGGAACCAGGGGCTGTGGGTAGGCGTCGTCGGCCGGACCGCGGTGCCGGCCGGTGCCGTGGGTGCCATGGTCGCCATGAGTGCCATGGCTGTGGGTGTACATGGCGAGTCGCTATTTCGCCGCTGTGAAGCCGGCCGAGCCCTGGGGCCCGAGCCACCTTCGCGCAAGATCGTCTTCCAGTTCGGCCATGACGTCCAGGAAATTGCGGAGAATCGGCTCGGTGGCCCGGAGTGTGACCGGGGGACCGTCTTTGGTGAGTGTTCCGTTGACACTGGCCGAGCAGTGGGCCGGGGCCGGAATATAAGTGTAGGGACCCAGCGTCACCGCATGTCCCGCAGCCTTGCCCCCTCGCTGCTGACTCGCCAACAGGCCGAAAAAACCGTCCCTGGTTGCCTTGGTCATATCCAAACTAACGGCACCCCATTCCGCCGGATGCGCAGCAAACGGGTGAAGGATTAAGGTAATAAAACGGTCGCCGCGAGTGAAATAAAGTGATGACTGGTCTTACATTCCGCGTCGCGGTCGAAGACCGGATCCCCTGTCGATGTGACCCGGATCACCGGCAACGCGTGCATAGGTGTCAGGCGGGGACGATGTTCTCGGCCGTCGGGCCCTTCTGGCCCTGTGCGATGTCGAACGACACCTTCTGGCCTTCCTGCAGCTCGCGGAAGCCCTGGGTGGCGATGTTCGAGTAGTGGGCGAAGACGTCGGCGCCGCCGCCGTCCTGCTCGATGAAGCCGAAGCCCTTTTCCGCGTTGAACCACTTCACGGTGCCAGTAGCCATTTCAATTCTCCTTCGGAGGCGGTTTCAGGAATTAACCGAGTGTCAATTCCTTGTCGCCGTGATGATTACCCCGTCGGAAATGAATTCTTCTGGCAACCACACCTGCAACTGAGATCGACAGTAGCACGGTGCGATCGGCCCTGCACTGTCGATGATTTCGATCAGGCTGACGGCCCGGGAATACTCGCCGGGCCCCGCACCTATTTCTCATGCCGCAAGCACAGATATTGCCCTCCGTCGGCGCGGCCTTCCTGTCACGCACGGCGGTGCACAGCCCTGTGACCTCCGTGGATGGGGGACGCGCCACGGGCCCCGCCGCCGACGCCCGGCACCACGGCGCACACGCCAGGAATCCACCACCGCGACGAAGGTCACATCGCAGCGCGCCCCGGCCCGTGGCCTGTGACAGTGCTTCTGGGCCGGGCGGCGTGCACGTCGTGGGCGGGGCCGGCGCGGAGGCGACCTGCCGGTTCCGTGTGTCAACGACTGGTCGGCCGGCGGCCGCAGCCGCGTGAAGGTCTCCGACTACTGGGGCTCGTCCTACAACGACGTCGTGGGCGTGGGTGACATCACCGGCGACGGCGAGGCCGACTTCGTGGCCCGCGACACCGCCGGCAACGTCTGGCACCGGCACCGGCACCGGCTCCTTCACCGGCCGCACGAGGATCACCGCCGACCGGCAGACGTACAAGGGCTCGTACGGAACGGGTGGTTGCCCCCTCCGCACGCGACGCCACCCCCGGAGTCCATGACCTGGGGGTGGCGTCTCAGCGGCGGACCGGAACCGAACTCGCCCTTTCGGCCTGGGAGGCGACGGCGTGTGCAGGGCCGCGAGGATTCCGACCCGCACCGATCCCTCGTCCCGGACCGGCTACCGCCTCGGTCCCGCCAGGGCGTACGCCGCGGTGCCGGCGACGCAGAGGAGCAGGGCCGTCCAGGTGCCCGCCGGTGTGCCGGGCGGCAGCAGCATCCAGGTCGCCACCAGCATCGGCGTACTCGTGGCGGGCGGGCGGGCGACGAACGAGAGCGAGAGCCAGGCGAACGGCAGCGTCCACGCGTACCGGCCGCCCCGGAGCGCCGCGCCCAGCGCCGCCAGGCCCGTCAGGCCCGCGCTTGTCCCGGACGACGAACGCGGTGGTCGCCATGGACCCGCCACCGCCCATGGCCTGCAGCTCCGGCGCTGACCTGGGTGAAAGGTCAAAGCGCATACTGATTCAGGCTTGGCTGCTTTCACCGCCGTCTCCCCCGTTGTTGGTCGGTGAACTGGGCTGCAGGGGACGGAAACTGAGACGGCCCGTCCCACGCCCGTCGTCAGTGGCCTCGCCCAATCTCCGGCCATGAGCATGATCGGTGAGTACCTGCGTGTCACGGCTGCTGAGCTTGACCGAGCGATCCAGAACGCCGAGGAGGGTGCGGTTGTGGTGCGTCAGCCGCCCACCGGTCTGGACAACAAAGAACCCCCGGGCCGATGACCTGGGGGTTTCGCGTGGAGCGGGTGACGAGAATCGAACTCGCGCTCTCAGCTTGGGAAGCTGATGTTCTACCATTAAACTACACCCGCGTAAGACGCCGACCGAGGTCGGTGTCGGAATGCTCGCTTACTGTACCTCATCGCAGGCCCCCGGTGCTGAGACCGCGGGGCCTGCGGCTGTTCAGGGGGTGGGATACGGGTGCGGGGGGCGGGAGTTGGGGCATACGGTGGGGGTGTGGGAGAGGGGCTGGGCGGGGTCGGAGTGCCGCCTGGAGGGCCGTCCCATTCATCCCGTAATGTGGCCTTCCTCGTCAGGGCGTCAGCCAGACGCGGCTCTTTGGGGAAGGGACTTCAGGACTTGATGGAGCGCACCGTCGTCCGTTGTGCCGATGGGCACGTGTTCACCACCGCTTCGTTCCCGATGCAGAAGGCCGATCGCCTCGGCCCTGGTCGGCTCCTGCGCTGTCCGCGCTGCGCGCGGTTGCGCAGTGTCGTGCCGGTGAGTCTTCAGAAGCGGTAGAGACAAGCGGTAGGGACAAGAGAGATACCGAGAGACACAGGTCTCGCCGTGGGCGCGTGGAGCCGTCGCGATTGTCGTGGCTCCGCGCGCCTTGCGTATCCTCGGGGCGTGCTTCTCTCAGACAAGGACATCCGGGCCGAGATCGACGCCGGGCGGGTACGGATCGATCCCTACGACGAATCCATGGTGCAGCCGTCCAGTGTCGACGTGCGGCTCGATCGGTACTTCCGGGTGTTCGAGAACCACCGGTACCCGCACATCGACCCCTCCATCGAGCAGGCCGACCTGACGCGGCTGGTCGAGCCCGAGGGCGACGAACCGTTCATCCTGCACCCCGGCGAGTTCGTGCTCGCCTCGACGTACGAGGTCATCACGCTCCCCGACGACCTCGCCTCCCGCCTGGAGGGCAAGAGCTCGCTCGGGCGGCTCGGGCTCGTCACCCACTCCACCGCCGGGTTCATCGACCCCGGGTTCTCCGGGCATGTGACCCTGGAGCTGTCCAACCTCGCGACGCTCCCCATCAAGCTCTGGCCCGGCATGAAGATCGGCCAGCTGTGCCTGTTCCGGCTCAGCTCGCCCGCGGAGTTCCCGTACGGGAGCGAGCGGTACGGGTCGCGGTACCAGGGGCAGCGCGGGCCCACCGCCTCCCGGTCCTTCCTCAATTTCCACCGGACCCAGGTCTGAGCCCCGTGGCCGGTCAGTGGCTCCGCAGTACCTGAGTTCCTGAGTCGTGAGTCCCTGAGTGCCGTAGCCCTCTAGCCCTTACCCCGAGCGACAGAGTGACATCAGTTACATGAGTGACCTACGAGAGAACCTCACCTACGAGCAGTTCGGCGTCGCCGTGCGCGAGCTGGCGCAGGTCATCGCGGACGACGGGTACGAGCCCGACATAGTGCTCAGCATCGCCCGCGGCGGGGTGTTCGTGGCCGGCGGGCTGGCCTACGCCCTCGACTGCAAGAACATCCACCTGGTGAACGTCGAGTTCTACACGGGCGTGGGCACCACACTGGAGATGCCGGTCATGCTGGCGCCCGTCCCCAACGTCGTCGACTTCTCGGACAAGAAGGTCCTGATCGCCGACGACGTCGCCGACACCGGCAAGACGCTCAAGCTCGTGCGCGACTTCTGCCTCGACGCCGTCGCGGAGGTGCGCTCCGCCGTCATCTACGAGAAGCCCCACTCCCTGGTGCAGTGCGAGTACGTCTGGAAGCGCACCGATGAGTGGATCAACTTCCCGTGGAGTGTGTTGCCTCCAGTGCATAAGTCTGGCGAGGCACCGAAGCAGAGCAAGGAAGCGCTCTGACTGCTTCATTGCAGCGTGACCCAGTACCTGTTCAGGCGGGTGGGGTGAGCGGGCGTCGGGCAGCCTCACCCTTATCAGGTCGATCATGGAACTTCAGCGACGTCGGTCCACCGTGTTCGGAGCCCCCATTGAGCGTCCGAAGGAGGCCATCTCGCTCCGGAGAGCCTCTTCGTGTTCGGCGCTCAGCGTGAACTCCAGATGCTCTGCTGCGTCCTGAGCAAGGGAGAAGTAGAGCCGACCGCTTTGGTAGCCCGCGTCCCAAAGCGCCTTGCCGTCCAATTCGTAGGTGGAGCGGGCGTGGTTCCTGGCGTCCACGTGGGACGGCGCCCGCTCCATCGAAACCCGTAACAGTAATCCCCAGGTCGAACTGAGGGCTCGTCAGTGGTCGGCGGGTAGCGGTTGGCTGATCATGAATCCCTGCTCCGGGTAGATCATCATTCGCTGCAGCGCACCGACCAGTGTGGAAGCGCTGATGATCTCGACTTCGGGCCAGAGCTTGCGTGCGGTGGCGTGCGCTCGCCGCTCTTCGTACGGCTTGCTGATCAGGACGCGCCGGGCATCTGCCCGATCCTGCGTCGAGATCTCTGCTGCCCCTTCCTGTTTCAGCGTCGCGGAAAGGCCCCCGGCGGGATCGCCGGGGGCCCTTCCTGTGGTGTCGGGGACGCGGGCTACACCGTGCCCAGCTTCACGATCGACAGCAGCGCGATCAGCTGGATCGCCGACGCGCCCAGCGCCTTCGGCCACGGCAGGTCGTGCGACTTGGACACCATCAGCGTCAGCAGGGCGCCGCCCGCGACCCAGGTGGCCCAGCCGAGGATCTGGACGAAGGGGGCGTCGCCGCCCAGGAACATCGCGACGACCAGACGCGGCGCGTCCGTGATGGACATGATCAGCATGGAGAGGCCGACCGTCGGCTGCCACGCCCCGTCGCCGCCGAGCTGGCGGGCCAGGGTGTGGGTGACCACGCCCAGGATGAACGCGCTGAGGACCATCGCGACGGCCGTGGTCAGGACGATCGGGATGGCGTTGGAGAGGGTGGCGTTGATCGCGTCCTCGCGGGCGCCGTCGAAGCCGAAGACCGCGATCAGGCCGTAGAGGAAGGTCACGATGAGGACGGGGCCCCACATCGTGTAGTCGCGCATCTGCAGGAACGTCTGGTTGGGGGCCATGACGATGCCCCTCAGCAGGTCCTTCCAGTGCAGCCGGGGGCCGACCGGGGCGGCCGGGGCCGCGCCTGCTCGGTAGGTGCCGCCCTGGTTGTAGGGGTCCTCGCCGACCGAGAAGGCCTGCGTGTGGCCCGGGTTGTTCGCGGCGTACGGGTCCGGCCCGCCCTGCTGGAACGCGCCGTCGTCGCCGAAGTACTCCGGCTCGCCGCCGCCCGGACCGCCGTACCCGCCGTTCGTCTGCGGCCAGGGGGCGTTCCCGTAGCTCTGCTGCCCCGGGTGCGGGTGCGGCCGCGGGGCCTGGGGGTAGCCGTACGACGGCCCCGGCGCCTGCTGTCCGTGCGGGGGGTGTTGCGGTCGCGTGTGCGGGGAGCGGTCGTTCCGGCCGCCTCGTCCGATCCTGAATCCAGCCACGTCGTCGAACGTACCTGGTCTCGGGAAGCGGTGGGCGGAGCCCGGGGTTTAGGGCCGGGCTTTGCTGCCGAGCTGTGACACCCCTTACGGACCTTTCGTGGAGATCCCTTACGGGCCTCCCCGCGGATTCAACAGAACCCTCCAGGACGTCCCCTACGGGAGCTGTGCCACCGTCGCCGCGCCCGGCCGACCGCCGTGCTCAGCCCGCCGCCTGCCGCGAGGGCGGACACCGGGCAGGATGGAGCCATGAGCGTAGTCAAGATCAATGTGCTGACCGTTCCCGCCGAGCAGCGGGAAGTCCTGGAGAAGCGGTTCGCGTCCCGCGCGCACGCGGTCGAGAATTCCGACGGCTTCGAGTGGTTCGAGCTGCTGCGTCCTGCCGAGGGCACGGACAACTACCTGGTGTACACGCGGTGGCGGGACGAGGAGTCGTTCCAGGCGTGGATGGAGGGGCCGATGAAGGCCGCCCACCAGGGTGGTGGGTCCGGGGAAGGCGGGGAGCGGCCCAAGCCCGCGGCCTCGGGGTCGACGCTGTGGTCGTTCGAGGTGGTGCAGCAGGCCGGGCCCAAGGGCTGACCGGCCGCACGGCTCAGCAGTTTCCCCAGGTCTCCGAAAGGGCCGCGGGGATCTGCGGGATGTCACCGCAGCCCCGGGCCCCACGGGGGAAGTTGTCGCTGGCGACGTAGGTCCAGCCGCCCGTGGAAGTGATGCGGAAGTACTTGGTGACGCTGCCCTCGTCCTGCAGGGCCACGAGTTCGTCGAGCGTGGCGTCGGGGGTGGCCTGGAAGCGGGTCGCGGCGTAACGGACGTCGCCGCACTGACCGTAGAAGAACTGCTGCGGCGCCGGCTGGATGTGGCTGAAGCGGGGGAAGCTGCGCCGGTAGGCGCCGGTGACGGCGGTCTTCACGTCGCTGCCGGCGGTGAGGTTGCGGCAGCCGGGGTCGCTCGCGGGGGTGGGGCGGGTCGCGGGGGGCGTGGGGGATGCGGCCGTGACCGGGGCGGCGGAGGGGCGCGACGGTGCGGGGGTGGGGGCGGCCGGGCTCGTGGAGGTGGGGTCGGCCTGGGTTGCGGGCGAGCCGGTCGCGGCGTGGCCGTCGGCGGAGGTGTCCGCGACCGGGGAGGCGTTCACGGCGGGCGAGGCGGAACGGCCCGGGGCGGACCGGGAGTCGGACGAGCCCGACGACCCCGACGATTCCAGGCATCCGGTCAGCAGCAGGACCCCGCTCATGACCGCCATCACCGACGCACCTCTGGGACCAGGCATCGCGCATCCTCTCCTCGACGGACGAGTCATGGGCCGGCACCTGTCCGAAATGTGGGTACGGGTGCCGCCGGCGTGCGGCCGGCGAGTGACTCGTTCCTAGACACGCGGGGCAGGTGGGGGGTTGTGGGCAGAGGGATGCGGGAGGGTCTCGGTTCCGTCACCTGCGGGTACCGGGGGCGGTGGGATGATCATTTCGGGGTCCAACGAGTGAATCCAGGCGCTGGGTGCGTGGGGGTCCGGCGGGCGGCGGGAAGGGTCATGGGGCACACCCGACCAGCGCCGGCAGGGAGCCCCCATGGCGAAGTTCCTCATCCAGGCCACCTACACGCCCGAGGGCACCAAGGGGCTGCTCAAGGAAGGCGCGAGCGGGCGTCGTGCCGCCGTCGAGCAGGTCGTCACCGGGCTCGGCGGGACGGTCGAGACGATGTACTTCGCCTTCGGGGAGGACGACCTCGTGCTCATCGTCGACTTCCCCGATCCCGTCTCCATGGCCGCCGTCAGCCTCACCGTCAAGGCCAGCGGTGCCCTCCGCACGCGGGCGACCCCTCTCCTCACCCTCGACGAGATCGACGAGGCCACCCGTCGGCCAGTCCCCTTCCGCGCCCCCGGCGGTGCGTGAGCCAGGTCCGGCCCGCCCGCGCGTGAGCCGATCCCGGGTGTGAGCCGACCTGACGCGGGCGCCCTCCTGGCGAGTGCGCCCGCCGTACCGGCGAGGGCCGCCTGCCGTATCGGCGAGGGTGCGCCCGCCGTACCGGTGAGGCCGCCGCCTCTCAGGCCGCCGCCGACGGCACCCGCGCCGCGTCCCCCTGCACCACGCGGCGCCGTCTGCTCGGCATTCCGAGGGTCGGGTTGGCGACGCCCCATGCCGCGCCCTTGCAGACCAGTTCCTTGTAGACGGCGGCGAGCCGTCCGGTCAGGGCCGCCCGCAGGGCGCGGTCGTCGCCGCTGACGTACTGGATCACACCCTCCTTGCGGCCCAGCGAGATGCACTGGTTGAAGTACCGGAGCGGCGTGTGCGGGAGCTTGCCGCCGGTCAGGCGGGCCGCGATGGAGTCGGCGGCCTGCCACGCCGTGGGGATGCCCGACGCGCACGACATCCGCAGCGGCTTGCCGCCGGGGCCCGCGACCTCGGCCGCGTCGCCGATGACGTACACGTCCGGGTGCGAGACCGACCTCATGGTCCCGTCGACCACGATCCGGCCCCTGCCACCGGCCTCCAGGGTGGTGGCCCGCGCGATCGGGTGGACGGCGAAGCCGGTGGTCCACACGGTGACCGCGGCCGGGATGGACGTGCCGTCGGCGGTGACGACGTGGTCGGGCTCGACGCCGGTGACGGCGGTGTGCTCATGGACGGTGATGCCGAGCTTGCCGAAGACCTTCCGCAGATGCCGGCGGCCCTTGGGCGAGAGCCAGTCGCCGAGGCCGCCGCGCGCCGCGAGGGCGATGGCGAGATCCGGGCGGGCCTCGGCGAACTCGGTCGCGGCCTCCAGGCCGGTGAGACCGCCGCCCACCACGACCACGCGCTGTCCGGCGTCCAGCCGGGCCAGGCGCTCGCGCAGCCGCAGGGCTCCGGGGCGACTGGCGATCTCGTGGGCGTGCTCGTCGGCGCCGGGGACGCCCTGGCTGTGCCAGCCGCTGCCGAGGGCGTACACGAGGGTGTCGTACGCCATTTCCTCGGCGCCGTCCGCGCCGGAGACGGCGACGGCCTTGCGGTCGGCGTCGACGCCGGTGACCTTCGCGACCTTCAGGACGACACCGGTGCCCGCGAACATCTCGCTGAAGGGCCGCGGCCTGAGGTGCCGGCCGACCGCGAGCTCGTGCATCCGGACGCGCTCGACGAAGTCGGGTTCGGCGTTGACGAGGGTGATGACCGCGTCTTCGCGGCGCAGCCGCTTGGCGAGGCGTCCGGCAGCGACGGCTCCGGCGTATCCGGCTCCGAGGACGATGATGCGGTGCTGCATCTGCATGCTCCTGTCTTGAGCGGGTTCGCCCCTTGAACCGGGCAGCCCGCCGTTTCCTGACAGCAACGTGCTGTGAAGCAGCTCACATCGGAGCAGCAGGGGTCAGAAGGCGTGGAACAGCGGCTTGCCGTGCTCCTCGGCCGCCCACCGCCTGGTCGCGCGTGCGAGCTTGTCGGGGTTGACCTGGTTGCGGAACGCGGCGATGCCGTCGGCGGTGATCTCCAGGCACATGACGCCGACGACCCGGCCGTCGAGCACCGCCACGATCGCGGGGCCGCCGTTGGCGGTCGTGACGTGGACCTCGGGCGAGCCGCCGACCATGTCGCGCTTGGCCTTGGCCGGTTTGAACAGGCCCCGCATGAACTTCGCGACCGCGAGGGCGCCTTCGAACGCCTTGGCGCGGGCTGGGATCTTCCCGCCGCCGTCGCCGATCGCGACGGCGTCCTGGGTGAGCAGCCGTACGAGCGGCTCGGTCTCGCCGCTGGTGGCCGCCGCGAGGAACTCGTCGACGACCCGCCGGGCGGCGGCCGCGTCGATCTCGCTGCGGGCCCTGCCGTCCGCGACGTGCTTCTTGGCGCGGTGGAAGATCTGCTGGCTGGCGGCCTCGGTGAGGTCGAGGATCTCGGCGATCTCCCGGTGCGGGTAGTCGAACGCCTCCCGCAGCACGTACACCGCGCGCTCGCCGGGCGAGAGGCGCTCCAGCAGGGCGAGGACCGCGTACGAGACCGACTCGCGCTGCTCGGCGGTGTCGGCCGGGCCGAGCATCGGGTCCCCGGCCAGCAACGGCTCGGGCAGCCACTGGCCGACGTAGGTCTCGCGCCGCGCGCGGGCCGAGGTGAGCTGGTTGAGGCACAGGTTGGTGAGCGCCTTCGTCAGCCATGCCTCGGGGACCCTGATCCGGCCGGTGTCGGCGGCCTGCCAGCGCAGGAAGGTCTCCTGCACGGCGTCCTCCGCCTCGCTCGCGGAGCCGAGCAGCCGGTAGGCGATGGCCTCCAGGCGGGGCCTGGAGGCCTCGAACCGGTCGACGTCGTTCACCGTCAGGGCCATGGACCGGATCCTAGCGAGGTGCGTGGCCACGGTCGGGGCGCGGTCGGTCGGTGAAGGGGTACTGCCAGGCGCCGCGGGTGGTGGAGTCGAAGCGGTCGCCGGTGGAGACGGCACCGACGCCCCCGTCCGTCAGGGCGAGGGCGTCGAAGTGAGCGGCACGGGCCTCGGGGGCCGTCACTTCACCGGTTCCGGCTCCGATTCGGTCTCGGCGTCCGCCGTGCCCTCCGGGGTGACCGGGGTCTTGACGGAGTCGAGGAGGAGCTGGGCGACGTCGACGACCTGGATCGACTCCTTGGCGGTGCCTTCGTTCTTCCGGCCGTTCACGGAGTCCGTGAGCATGACCAGGCAGAACGGGCAGGCGGTGGAGACGATGTCCGGGTTCAGCGAGAGGGCTTCGTCCACGCGCTCGTTGTTGATGCGCTTGCCGATCCGCTCCTCCATCCACATCCGCGCGCCGCCGGCGCCGCAGCAGAAGCCGCGTTCCTTGTGGCGGTGCATCTCCTCGTTGCGGATGCCGGGCACGCTGGCGATGATCTCGCGCGGCGGCGTGTAGATCTTGTTGTGGCGGCCCAGGTAGCAGGGGTCGTGGTAGGTGATGATGCCCTCGACCGGGGTGACCGGGATCAGCTTGCCCTCGTCGACCAGGTGCTGGAGCAGCTGGGTGTGGTGGATGACCTCGTAGTCGCCGCCGAGCTGCGGGTACTCGTTGGCGATCGTGTTCAGGCAGTGCGGGCAGGTCGCGACGATCTTCTTGGCGGCCCTGGGCTTGCGGGACTCCTCGGTCACCTTGCCCTCGTCGTCCAGCTCCTCGCCGAACGCCGTGTTGAGGGCCATGACGTTCTCCATGCCGAGTTCCTGGAACAGCGGCTCGTTGCCCAGGCGGCGGGCGGAGTCACCCGTGCACTTCTCGTCGCCGCCCATGATCGCGAACTTCACGCCCGCGATGTGCAGCAGCTCCGCGAAGGCCTTGGTGGTCTTCTTGGCCCGGTCCTCCAGGGCGCCGGCGCAGCCGACCCAGTACAGGTACTCGACCTCGGTGAGGTCCTCGATGTCCTTGCCGACGACCGGGATCTCGAAGTCGACCTCCTTGAGCCACTCCAGGCGCTGCTTCTTCGCCAGACCCCAGGGGTTGCCCTTCTTCTCCAGGTTCTTCAGCATCGTGCCGGCCTCGGACGGGAACGCCGACTCGATCATCACCTGGTAGCGGCGCATGTCGACGATGTGGTCGACGTGCTCGATGTCCACCGGGCACTGCTCGACGCAGGCGCCGCAGGTGGTGCAGGACCACAGCACGTCCGGGTCGATGACGCCGTTCTCCTCGGCGGTGCCGATCAGCGGGCGCTCGGCCTCCGCGAGTGCGGCGGCCGGGACGCCGGCCAGCTGCTCCTCGCTCGCCTTCTCCTCGCCCTCCATCGTCTTGCCGCCACCGGCCAGCAGATAGGGCGCCTTGGCGTGCGCGTGGTCACGGAGCGACATGATCAGGAGCTTGGGGGAGAGCGGCTTGCCGGTGTTCCAGGCGGGGCACTGCGACTGGCAGCGGCCGCACTCGGTGCAGGTGGAGAAGTCCAGCAGGCCCTTCCAGGAGAACTGCTCGACCTGGGAGACGCCGAAGACGTCGTCGTCGCCGGGGTCGGTGAAGTCGATCGGCTTGCCGCCCGACGTCATCGGCTGGAGGCCGCCGAGGGCCGTCCCGCCCGTCGCCTCGCGCTTGAACCAGATGTTCGGGAACGCCAGGAAGCGGTGCCAGGCCACACCCATGTTCGTGTTCAGCGAGACCACGATCATCCAGACGAACGAGGTCCCGATCTTGATCATGGCGACCAGGTAGACCAGGTTCTGCAGCGTGCCGACGCCGAGGCCCTTGAAGGCGAGGACCAGCGGGTACGACGCGAAGTACGACGCCTCGTAGTGGTCCACGTGGTGCAGGGCGCCCTCCAGGCCGCGCAGCACGTAGATCGCCAGGCCGATGGTGAGGATGACGTACTCGACGAAGTACGCCTGGCCCGACTTGGAGCCCGCGAAACGGGACTTGCGGCCGGGCCGCGACGGCAGGCTCAGCAGCCGGATGACGATGAGGACGGCGATGCCCAGGATCGTCATCACACCGATGAACTCGATGTAGAGCTCGAACGGCAGGAAGCCGCCGATGACGGGCAGCATCCAGTCGGCCTGGAAGAGCTGGCCGAACGCCTGGGCGAGGGTCGGCGGCAGCGTCAGGAAGCCCACGGCCACGAACCAGTGGGCGACGCCGACGACGCCCCATCGGTTCATACGGGTGTGGCCGAGGAACTCCCGCACCAGCGTCACACTGCGCTGGTAGGGGTTGTCGGTCCGGGTGCCGGCGGGTACGGGCTGGCCCAGTTTGAAATACCGGACGAACTGACCGATGGCGCGCGCGAGCAGGGCGACGCCGACCACGGTCAGGACCAGCGACACGATGATCGCGGCGAGTTGCATTTGGGGGCTCCTCGGGCCTGCGAGGGAGATTACTAAGCGGTAACTTACCCAGTCCGTCTGAGACTACCCGCATCCCTCGTCGCACTGTAGCCAGGTATGGAGTGATCTGAATCGCTGAGGGTCGCCTCACGAACCGAACGCGTTACCTCGCGAACTGAACGTGTTATTCGTACCAAATTGATAGATTCACGCCTAATTTAAGACCGTGCTCTACGGCATCGCCGCCGCTGTCGCGGCCCTCTTCCTCGCCTCGCTGCTCACGGCCGTCCTGCGCGCCCTCGCGCTGCGCCTCGGGCTGCTCGACCGGCGCCGCCGCACCCGCCCCGTTCCGCTGCTCGGCGGAGTGGCCGTCGTGCTCGCCACCCTCGCCGTCGCGGGCACCGGCGAGTGGACGGGGGTCGCCCCGCTCGGCTCCGGCGTCGGCAGGCTCCTGGTCGCCGCCGGCGCCGTCGCCCTGCTCGGGCTGATGGCGGACCTGTGGCGGCTGCGGGCCCGGCTGCTGCTGTGCGGTACGGCGGGGGCGGCGGCCTGCGTGGTGCCCTACGAGGAGATCGGCGTCGTCGGCGGGGTGCTGGCCGTCGGGTGGATCGCCGCCGTCGCCGTGGCCTTCCGGGCGCTGGATCACGCGGACGCGCTGGTGGGGACCGTCGGAGTGGTGACGGCCTTCGGGGTGGGGGTGTGCGCGGCGGTCGAGGTGATGGACGGGCTCGCGGTGCTGCTGAGCGTGCTCGCGGCCGCGCTGACCGGGTTCCTGATGCACAACTGGCATCCCGCGCGGATCGCGCTCGGCGCGTGCGGGGCACTGTTCACCGGGTTCGTGCTCGCCGCCGCGGTCGTGCTGACCCGGACGGGGTACGCGCCGGGGAGTTCCGCGGGCCCGCTGTTCGCGTTCACGGCCGTCGTGAGCGCCGACGTCCTGCTCGTGGTGCTGGCGCGGCGGCTGACCCGGCGGCCCGGCCCCGACCATCTGGCGCACCGGCTGCGGCGGTTGGGGCTCACTCCGCAGGGTGTGACCGTGGTGCTGGGCACCCTCGCCTTCGCCGGGGTGCTCGTCGGCGTCCTGGTGCACACCGGGTGGGCGGGCGAGGCCGCCGTGCTCGGCGTCGCGGGGGCCGCGCTGCTCCTCGTACTCGGACTGCTGCGGGTGAAGACGCGCGCTCGGCTGACGGGAACCTCCGCACATCCTTCCGCGTCCTTGCAGGTCACAGGGCACCTGCGTGTAAGGAACGGATAAGAGTTGAGTCTGTGTGACTCAGGTCTGTTGACCCCGGCGCGGACGTCATGCACACTTGAGCCTGTTCCACTCAAGTCAGCTGGAGGAATCAACCATGGCACGTGCGGTCGGCATCGACCTGGGCACGACTAACTCCGTCGTCAGCGTTCTGGAGGGCGGCGAGCCCACCGTCATCACCAACGCCGAGGGTGCCAGGACCACGCCGTCCGTCGTCGCCTTCGCCAAGAACGGCGAGGTGCTGGTCGGCGAGGTGGCCAAGCGCCAGGCAGTGACCAACGTCGACCGGACCATCCGGTCGGTCAAGCGTCACATGGGCACGGACTGGAAGATCGAGCTCGACGGAAAGCCCTTCAACCCGCAGCAGATCAGCGCCTTCGTGCTGCAGAAGCTGAAGCGGGACGCGGAGGCCTACCTGGGCGAGAAGGTGACCGACGCGGTCATCACCGTCCCGGCGTACTTCAACGACGCCGAGCGCCAGGCCACCAAGGAGGCCGGTGAGATCGCCGGTCTGAACGTCCTGCGCATCGTCAACGAGCCGACGGCCGCCGCCCTGGCGTACGGCCTCGACAAGGACGACCAGACCATCCTGGTCTTCGACCTCGGTGGCGGTACGTTCGACGTCTCGCTGCTGGAGATCGGTGACGGCGTCGTCGAGGTGAAGGCCACCAACGGTGACAACCACCTCGGTGGTGACGACTGGGACCAGCGCGTCGTCGACTACCTGGTGCAGCAGTTCAAGTCCGGTCACGGCGTGGACCTGGCCAAGGACAAGATGGCGCTGCAGCGCCTGCGTGAGGCCGCCGAGAAGGCGAAGATCGAGCTGTCGTCCTCCACGGAGACCTCGATCAACCTCCCCTACATCACCGCCTCCGCCGAGGGCCCCCTGCACCTCGACGAGAAGCTGACCCGCGCGCAGTTCCAGCAGCTGACCGCGGACCTGCTGGAGCGCTGCAAGACGCCGTTCCACAACGTCATCAAGGACGCCGGCATCCAGCTCGGCGAGATCGACCACGTCGTCCTCGTCGGCGGCTCCACGCGTATGCCCGCCGTCGCCGAGCTCGTCAAGGAGCTGACCGGCGGCAAGGACGCCAACAAGGGCGTGAACCCGGACGAGGTCGTCGCCATCGGCGCCGCGCTCCAGGCCGGTGTCCTCAAGGGCGAGGTCAAGGACGTCCTGCTCCTCGACGTCACCCCGCTGTCCCTCGGTATCGAGACCAAGGGCGGCATCATGACCAAGCTCATCGAGCGGAACACGACGATCCCGACGAAGCGTTCGGAGATCTTCACCACCGCCGAGGACAACCAGCCCTCCGTGCAGATCCAGGTCTACCAGGGCGAGCGCGAGATCGCGGCGTACAACAAGAAGCTCGGGATGTTCGAGCTGACCGGTCTGCCCCCGGCGCCGCGCGGCGTCCCGCAGATCGAGGTCGCCTTCGACATCGACGCCAACGGCATCATGCACGTCACGGCGAAGGACCTCGGCACCGGCAAGGAGCAGAAGATGACCGTCACCGGCGGCTCCTCGCTGCCGAAGGACGAGGTCGACCGGATGCGCCAGGAGGCCGAGCAGTACGCGGAGGAGGACCACCGCCGCCGCGAGGCCGCCGAGTCCCGCAACCAGGGCGAGCAGCTCGTCTACCAGACGGAGAAGTTCCTCAAGGACAACGAGGACAAGGTCCCCGGCGAGATCAAGACCGAGGTCGAGGCCGCCGTCGCCGAGCTGAAGGAGACGCTCAAGGGCGAGGACACCGCCGAGATCCGCACCGCCACGGAGAAGGTCGCGGCCGTCTCCCAGAAGCTGGGCCAGGCCATGTACGCCGACGCCCAGGCGTCGCAGGCCACCGCGGGCGGCGCTTCCGAGCAGCCCAAGGCCGACGACGACGTGGTCGACGCCGAGATCGTGGACGACGAGCGCAAGGACGGTGCCGCGTGACGGAGGAGACCCCGGGCTTCGACGAGAAGCCCGACGTCCCCTCCGGCGCCACTCCTGACGACGCCGAGCCGCAGGCCGCCACCCCCTCCCCGGAGGAGGGGGCGGCCCCGGCCGGGGACGCGAACCAGACAGCGGCTCTGGTGGCCCAGCTGGACCAGGTGCGCACCGCGCTCAACGAGCGCACCGCGGACCTCCAGCGGCTCCAGGCCGAGTTCCAGAACTACCGCCGCCGGGTGGAGCGCGACCGGATCACCGTCAAGGAGATCGCGATCGCGAACCTCCTGACGGAGCTCCTGCCCGTGCTCGACGACATCGGGCGGGCCCGGGAGCACGGCGAGCTGGTCGGCGGCTTCAAGTCCGTCGCCGAGTCGCTGGAGACCGTGGCGGCGAAGATGGGCCTTCAGCAGTTCGGCAAGGAGGGCGAGCCCTTCGACCCGACGATCCACGAGGCCCTGATGCACTCGTACGCGCCGGACGTCACGGAGACGACCTGCGTCGCGATCCTCCAGCCGGGGTATCGCATCGGCGAGCGCACCATCCGCCCCGCGCGGGTGGCCGTCGCCGAGCCCCAGCCGGGCGCGCAGACCGTGAAGCCCGCCGACGAGGGCGACGCGCAGGCCGACGACAAGGAGAGCGGTGGCCCGGACGAGGGCTGACGTTGAACGGATGAGAGAGGAGGGACGTCGAGGATGAGCACCAAGGACTTCATCGAGAAGGACTACTACAAGGTCCTCGGCGTCCCCAAGGACGCCACCGAGGCCGAGATCAAGAAGGCGTACCGCAAGCTCGCCCGCGAGTTCCACCCGGACGCCAACAAGGGCAACGTCAAGGCCGAGGAACGCTTCAAGGAGATCTCCGAGGCGAACGACGTCCTCGGCGACCCCAAGAAGCGCAAGGAGTACGACGAGGCCCGCACCCTGTTCGGCAACGGCGGCTTCCGCCCGGGTCCCGGCGCCGGCGGCGGCTCGTTCAACTTCGACCTGGGTGACCTCTTCGGCGGCGCCCAGGGCCAGGGCGGGGGAGCGGGCGGCGGCTTCGGCGGCGGACTCGGTGACGTCTTCGGGGGCCTGTTCAACCGGGGCGGCCCGACGACCGGCACCCGGACCCAGCCGCGGCGCGGCCAGGACATCGAGTCCGAGGTCACCCTCAGCTTCACCGAGGCGATCGAGGGCGCGACGGTCCCGCTGCGCATGTCCTCGCAGGCGCCGTGCAAGGCCTGCTCCGGCACCGGCGACGCCAACGGCACACCCCGGGTGTGCCCGACGTGCGTCGGCACCGGCCAGGTGGCGCGCGGCTCCGGCGGCGGCTTCTCCCTGACCGACCCGTGCCCCGACTGCAAGGGCCGCGGCCTGATCGCGGAGAACCCCTGCGAGGTCTGCAAGGGCAGCGGCCGCGCCAAGTCCTCACGGACCATGCAGGTGCGCATCCCGGCCGGGGTCTCGGACAGCCAGCGGATCCGGCTGCGCGGCAAGGGCGCGCCCGGCGAGCGGGGTGGTCCTGCGGGTGATCTGTACGTGGTCGTCCACGTCAAGGAGCACCCGGTGTTCGGGCGCAAGGGCGACAACCTCACCGTCACCGTGCCGGTGACGTTCACGGAGGCGGCCCTCGGTGGCGAGGTCAGGGTCCCGACCCTGGGCGGTCCCTCGGTCACCCTGAAGCTGCCACCGGGAACGCCGAACGGCCGTACGATGCGGGCCCGGGGCAAGGGCGCGGTCCGCAAGGACGGCACCCGAGGGGACCTGCTGGTCACCGTCGAGGTGAGTGTCCCCAAGGACCTGACGGGGAAGGCTCGTGACGCACTGGAGGCGTATCGCGAGGCGACCGCGGGTGAGGACCCGCGGGCGGAGCTGTTCCAGTCCGCGAAGGGAGCATGAGTCAGCCATGGACATCAACGGCCGTCGACGCAACCCCTATGAGCTGACCGAGGAGACCCCGGTCTACGTCATCTCGGTGGCGGCACAGTTGTCCGGCCTGCACCCGCAGACGCTGCGTCAGTACGACCGGCTGGGGCTGGTGTCTCCGGACCGCACGGCCGGCCGGGGCCGCCGCTACTCGGCCCGCGACATCGAACTGCTCCGCCAGGTGCAGCAGTTGTCGCAGGACGAGGGCATCAACCTGGCCGGCATCAAACGCATCATCGAACTGGAGAACCAGGTCGCGGCACTCCAGTCCCGCGTCGCGGAGCTCCAGGGCGCGCTGGACGGCGCGGCGGCGGCGATGCAGCAGCGCGAGGCCGCGGTGCACGCCTCCTACCGCCGTGACCTGGTGCCGTACCAGGAGGTGCAGCAGACCAGCGCGTTGGTGGTCTGGCGCCCGAAGCGGCAGCAGCAGGGCGACTGAGGCGCGCGGCGGAAGCCGTACGGCTGGAAGGGGCCGGGAGGAGCCGAGAGGCGAACCTCCCGGCCCCTTTGCATGAGCGGCGACCAGGACGCCGGCGACCGGGACCTGCGGGCGGGCCCGGCTGCCTGTTCTGCTGGCTGGGTTCATTCGGTCGTCTGTCGGGTTCGGGCGAGTCCGGTACGCGCTCGTGATCACGACACGTGACGAAAGGGACTGCTTGTACGGGGCTCCTTCTGTGCCTCAACTCCCCATGAATGGAGGGCTCGTAGAGGGTCTCGGGAGATGGTTTCGCCGCGTGTTCACGGGCTAAGCGGAACGTGATGTTGTCATCTCGTTAAGTGATTTCCCTTGACGCTGAGGGGCGCTGACGCGTTGGCTTTTCAGTCATCCGGGCCGCAGTGCCGCGGCCACCTCCGGAAGCAGCAGAAGTGGGCTCATCCATGCGTCGTCGTATCGCCATATCCGTGGTCGCATCGTCGTTGACCCTGTCGCTGGCAGGCTGTGGCGTACTGGGGGCGACCGGCGACAGCAGCGACGCGAGCCCCACCAAGGGCAACGACATCACCGTCGGTCTGCTGCTGCCGGAGACGGCCAACACGCGGTACGACAAGTTCGACTACCCGATCATCAAGGAGCGGGTGGCCGCGCTCACCAAGAACCAGGGCGAGGTCCAGTACGCCAACGCCGACGCGGACGCCGGCAAGCAGGCGAGCCAGATGCAGCAGATGATCGACGAGCAGGTCGACGTCATCCTGCTGGACGCCGTGGACTCGCACGCCATCGCGGGCGGCGTGGAGAAGGCCAAGGAAGCGGGCATCCCGGTCATCGCCTACGACCGGCTCGCCGAGGGCCCCATCGACGCGTACATCTCCTTCGACAACGAACTCGTCGGCGAGGTCCAGGGCCGGTCCCTGATCGACGCGCTGGGCAGCGAGATCGACAGCGCCGACAAGATCGTCATGATGAACGGGTCGCCGACCGACCCGAACGCCAAGCAGTTCAAGCAGGGCGCGCTGTCGGAGCTGAGCGGCAAGGTGACGATCGCCCAGACCTTCGACACCAAGGACTGGAAGCCGGAGAACGCCGAGGCCAACATGGCCGAGGCGATCGGGAAGATCGGCAAGGACAACATCGCCGCCGTGTACTCCGCCAACGACGGCATGGCCGGCGGCGTCATCAAGGCCCTGGAGGCGGCCGGCGTGACCGATCTGCCGCCCATCACCGGGCAGGACGCGGAACTCGCGGGCGTGCAGCGGATCGTCTCCGGCGAGCAGTACATGAGCGTCTACAAGTCCTACCCGCAGGAGGCCGAGGCCGCCGCGGAGATGGCCGTGGCCAAGGTGCAGAGCAGGGACATCCAGTTCGACGCCCTCGCCCGTGACCGGGTCGACAGCCCGACCCACAAGGGCATCCCGGCCCAGCTGGTGTCGGTGGTCGCGCTGACCCGCGAGAACATCAAGGACACGGTGATCGCGGACGGCATCCACAAGGTCGCCGAGATCTGCACGGCCGAGTACAAGGACGCCTGCGCGGAGCTCGGCCTCAAGTAGCGGGCGGCCGGTGCGGTGCACGGCTGGGTGGAGGGGTGGTTCGCGCTCGGAGCGCACCGCCCCTTCGGTCATTCTTCCGGTCAATTTCCCGGGCGCGGTCCGGGCCGCGCGGCCGGGCGGGGCCGACCACGGCGGGGCCTGAACACGCCACCGTCGGCTTGTTGCAATGCGACGGGCAGGGGTAGGGAGAATTCTGGCCATACCGGTGGTTTCCCGCGGTCGCCCGGGAGGGAGCCGTGTTGCGGTGCAGGTCCGGTCCGCGCATAGTTGCGCTGCGGAAGAGGCTGGAACCGGGGGTGGAATGGGCCATGGCCGGGCACGGGACGGACGAGCATCCGCATGGTGCTGACCGACTGTGCGAGGCCGGGGATCGCGTGTATTCCCGGGCCGTACGGCGGGGCCGTGTGCCGCGCCGCGACGCGGAGCCGGTGCCCTGTCTGCTGGAACTCGCCCTGCTGCACCCCGACCCCGACGACATGGACTGGCTGGTCCCGACCTCCCCGCAGGAGGTCATGACCCGGCTGCTGCGCGGGGTGTACGACGAGATCAGCGTCAGCCAGCGACGGGTGGGCTCGGCGGTCGCGGCCTTCGAGTGGTACGCCGGACTGGGCGGCCAGGCCTCCTCCTCCGAAGGCATGGCCATCCGGGTCCTGGACGGCCCCTCACGCATCCAGGCGGCGCTCGACGAGGCCACGGCGGCGTGCACGACCGAGGTGCTCACCGTGCAGCCCGGGGGCATCCGGCGCGAGCACGAGCTGTCGGAGGGCCTGCACCGGGCGCTGGCGCTGCGGGGGCGGGGCGTGCGGATGCGCGACCTGTACAACCACGTCGCGCGGCACGGCCAGGGTCTGCTGAACTACCTGGAGCTGATGGGCGACGCCGTCGAGGCCCGGACCCTGGACGAGGTCATCGACCGCCTGATCCTCTTCGACCGCACGGTCGCCTTCATCCCGGCGAACGCGGACCGCACGATGGCCCTCGAACTGCGGCACCCGGCGCTGGTGGAGTACCTGGTGACGGTCTTCGAGCGCCTGTGGCGGCTGGCGATCCCGCTCACCGCCCCGCTCCCGGACACGGGTATCGAGGGCATCTCCCACCGTGAGCAGTCGATCGCGGCGCTGCTGGCGGAGGGGCACCAGGACGCGGTGATCGCGGAGCGGCTCGGCATCAGCGTCCGCACCTGCCGGGCCCACATCGCCCGCCTCTCCGAGACGCTCGGGGCGGCGAGCCGGACGCAACTGGGGGTCCGGATAGCGCAGGTCGGCCTGGACGGCCCCGCGCGGCCACTCTCGGCCGCGGAGCTCACCCTCCCCGACCAGGGCTCCCCAACGGCCCGCTGAGACCTCGTGAGCCCCGCTCCCGCTCCACACCGTCCGGGTCACCGATCCCCGACTGGTGCTTCGTGTCCTGGCGCTCGCGGCGCCAGGGCCCCCGGCCCGGTGTTCTCGACCCCGGCGTCGGCGGCCCGAGTGCCCGCGGCCGCGACGCCCTGGCCCCCACGCCCTGGCCCTCACGCCCTCGGCCCCGTGCCCCCGGCCCCGTGCCCCCGGCTCCGGCGCCGCAGGTCTCAGTGCTCGCGCTCCAGCATCCCCGACTGTGCGATGAGATAGCCCAGCTGGGCGCGGCTGCCGCTGCCCAGGGCCGTGGCCAGCTTGGCTATGTGGGCCCGGCAGGTGCGGACGTTCATGCCCAGGCGCCGGGCGATGGCCTCGTCGACGTGGCCCTCGACGAGCAGCTTGGCGATGGAGTACTGGACCTCGGAGATGCCGTCGGGCGCGGTCTCGTAGGGGGCGCCGGCGCTGAGCGGGACCGCGCGGCTCCACATGAACTCGAACACTTTGATCAGGTAGCTCACCAGGCCGGGGTGGCGCAGTTCCAGGGCGACCTGTCGGTCGTCGCGGACCGGGATGAAGGCCACGCTCTCGTCGCAGATGATGAGCCGCTCCACCAGTTCGTCGATGGTGCGGTACTCCGCCTTCCCGTCGGTGAACTGCTCCATGTAGGCGAGCCGTTCGGGGCTGTAGCGGGCGGTGTGCTGGTAGAGCGTCCGGATCCGCACCCCGCGCTCGATGAGCGTGCGGTCGCGTTCCATCGCCTCGATGAGCCGGTTCTCGGGGCGCTTGCCTCGGCTCGGCTGCACCGTGAGCACCTCGGACCGGCACTGCGCGGTGGCCAGGTCGAGCGCGTCGTTGATCCGGTCCAGGCCCTCCAGGACGGTGATCGAGTGCGCGGGCGTGACCTGCTGGGCCCCGATGGACATGAACGGGGCGAAGACGTCCGCCAGTTCGATGGACGTCCGCCGGCGCTCGGTGATCTCGCGCTCAATGGGATTGAGCCGCTGGGCCAGGGCGACGGACGGCGGCAGCGGCAGCAGCCAGTCCGGGTCGTCCGGATCGGGGTGGAGCAGGGCGAACTCCATCAGGCAGGGCGCGGCTTCCACCTCCGTACGGGCGATACGTCCTGTACGGAGGGCGTTGGCATAGAGACGACCACCTTCGTCACACAGCTCGGTCACCGCGTGAGGATGCGTCGCCTTAGTCCCATTTGATGCCAAATCTCCACCCCCCAGGGTCCTGAACATGCAGGAACATGATGCATCGATTGTGTGGCCATGACGTGCCTGAATGAGCCATCGTCTTATCCGACGGGGGAAGAGGGGACCTTCAAGTGAGGACGAAGCCGACTATGCGTAAGAGAATGCTTCGCTCGGTGCTTGTCGCCGCCTTCTCCGCCGTTGTGGCCTTCGGAACGCTGAGTGGCCTCTCTGGTGCGAAGAGTGATGCGGCGACGGACGTTGTGCGGTCAGTATCAGTGGTGTCCGGTGATGGAGACGCTCTGGCGTTCCCGGCTGACACCACGTGGGACTGACCATGACCACTCCACCCGACGATCGCTCCTTCCGTAGAGAGATGGCCACCGCCTATCGATCCGGATGGCACTTCATCGACCTGGCCACCGCCATCCCCCACAGCGGTGACTCGTTGATGGTGACCGTGTTCGGTGAGCCCGTCGTCGTCACCAGGGACGATGACGACGACGTGCGGGCGTATCGGTGTCTGCGGCGGCCTCGGGGGGCGCCGCAGCCGGTGCGGTGCGCCATCCGGTACGGAATGATCTTTGTGAACCTGGACCAGCGGGACCATCGTCTGGCGGAGCCGGAGCCATCCGGCGCCATGACCATCTCGGCCACCCCCCGCAGTGCCTGACGCGATTCCCCCGTCGTAACAGATCGCTCAGGTGCTTCCCCCCGCAGCGGCGTCACCGTGACCTGAACACGGTGACGCCGCTGCAGTTTTTGCGCATTTTTCGCGCTATCCCGGGCTATCCGATGCACGTTCGAGTGTGGCCGAAAAGTGCCGCTCCCTGGCGATGGCGCGTTCAAGGCTTCCTCCGGGTACTCCATAGAGACCCGGGTCGCTCCCACCTACGTCCTTGAGTGGAATAGACTCAACTTTGTGGAAGTTGCCTGAGTCAGTCGCTCACGCAAGGAGGAGAACGGACACGTGGACGCCGAGCTGACCAACCGGAGCCGGGACGCCATCAACGCGGCCGGCAACCGGGCCGTGACCGAGGGACACGCCGACCTCACCCCCGCGCACCTGCTGCTCGCTCTGCTCCAGGGGCGGGAGAACGAGAACGTCACCGACCTGCTGGCCGCGGTTGACGCCGATCAGGCGGCCGTACGCGCCGGCACCGAGAAGGTCCTCGCCCAGCTGCCCAGCGTGACCGGCTCCACGGTCGCGCCCCCGCAGCCCAACCGGGACCTGCTCGCCGTGATCGCCGACGCCCAGGCCAGGGCCCAGGAGCTCGGGGACGAGTACGTCTCGACCGAGCACCTGCTGGTCGGGATCGCCGCGAAGGGCGGCGCGGCGGGCGAGGTGCTGACCCGGCACGGCGCCGACGCGAAGAAGCTGCTGGCGGCCTTCCGCACGGCGCGGGGCGGCCGCCGGGTGACGAACGCCGACCCCGAGGGGTCGTACAAGGCCCTGGAGAAGTTCGGTACCGACTTCACCGCCGCCGCCCGCGAGGGCAAGCTCGACCCCGTCATCGGGCGGGACCAGGAGATCCGGCGGGTCGTGCAGGTGCTGTCCCGGCGGACCAAGAACAACCCCGTGCTGATCGGTGAGCCGGGCGTCGGCAAGACCGCCGTCGTCGAGGGGCTCGCCCAGCGGATCGTCAAGGGCGACGTCCCCGAGTCCCTGCGCAACAAGCGGCTCGTCGCGCTCGACCTCGGCGCCATGGTCGCCGGGGCGAAGTACCGCGGTGAGTTCGAGGAGCGGCTGAAGACCGTGCTCGCCGAGATCAAGGACTCGGACGGGCAGATCATCACCTTCATCGACGAGCTGCACACCGTCGTGGGCGCCGGTGCCGGTGGCGATTCGGCCATGGACGCGGGCAACATGCTCAAACCCATGCTCGCCCGCGGTGAGCTGCGCATGGTCGGTGCCACCACCCTCGACGAGTACCGCGAGCGGATCGAGAAGGACCCGGCGCTGGAGCGCAGGTTCCAGCAGGTGCTGGTCGCCGAGCCCAGTGTCGAGGACACCATCGCCATCCTGCGCGGACTCAAGGGGCGCTACGAGGCCCACCACAAGGTGCAGATCGCGGACAGCGCGCTGGTCGCGGCCGCGACCCTGTCCGACCGCTACATCACCTCACGCTTCCTGCCCGACAAGGCCATCGACCTCGTCGACGAGGCCGCTTCCCGGCTCCGCATGGAGATCGACTCCTCGCCGGTCGAGATCGACGAACTCCAGCGCGCCGTGGACCGGCTGAAGATGGAGGAGCTGGCCCTCAGCAAGGAGACCGACGCCGCCTCCCGCGAGCGCCTGGACAAGCTGCGCCGCGACCTCGCCGACAAGGAGGAGGAGCTGCGCGGCCTGAACGCCCGCTGGGAGAAGGAGAAGCAGTCCCTCAACCGGGTCGGTGAGCTGAAGGAGAAGCTCGACGAACTGCGCGGGCAGGCCGAACGCGCCCAGCGCGACGGCGACTTCGACACCGCCTCGAAGCTGCTGTACGGGGAGATCCCGGGCGTGGAGCGGGACCTGGAGGCCGCTTCGGAGGCCGAGGAGGAGGTCGCCAAGGACACCATGGTCAAGGAGGAGGTCGGCTCCGACGACATCGCGGACGTCGTCGCCTCCTGGACCGGCATCCCGGCCGGCCGGCTGCTGGAGGGCGAGACGCAGAAGCTGCTGCGGATGGAGGACGAGATCGGCAGGCGGCTCATCGGGCAGAGCGAGGCCGTGCGCGCGGTGTCCGACGCCGTACGGCGCTCCCGCGCGGGCATCGCCGACCCGGACCGGCCCACCGGCTCGTTCCTCTTCCTCGGCCCCACCGGTGTCGGCAAGACCGAACTCGCCAAGGCCCTCGCCGACTTCCTCTTCGACGACGAGCGGGCCATGGTCCGCATCGACATGAGCGAGTACAGCGAGAAGCACAGCGTCGCCCGGCTGGTCGGCGCCCCGCCCGGGTACGTCGGCTACGAGGAGGGCGGCCAGCTGACGGAGGCGGTGCGGCGCCGGCCGTACAGCGTCGTCCTGCTCGACGAGGTCGAGAAGGCCCACCCCGAGGTCTTCGACATCCTGCTCCAGGTGCTGGACGACGGGCGGCTGACGGACGGCCAGGGGCGCACCGTCGATTTCCGCAACGCCATCCTGGTGCTGACCTCCAACCTGGGCAGCCAGTTCCTGGTGGACCCGATCAGCAGTGAGCAGGAGAAGAAGGAGCAGGTGCTGGAGGTGGTCCGGGCGTCCTTCAAGCCGGAGTTCCTCAACCGCCTCGACGACCTGGTCGTCTTCTCCGCGCTGAACAAGGACGAGCTGAGCAGGATCGCCCGGCTCCAGATCGACCGGCTGGCCCGGCGCCTCGCCGAACGCCGGCTCACCCTGGAGATCACCGACGCGGCCCTGGCCTGGCTCGCCGACGAGGGCATGGACCCGGCGTACGGGGCCCGCCCGCTGCGCCGTCTCGTCCAGACCGCGATCGGCGACCGGCTCGCCAAGGAGATCCTCTCCGGCGAGATCAAGGACGGCGACACGGTCCGGGTGGACACCTTCGGGGACGGCCTGATCGTGGGACCGGCGACCGGCAAGACGCTCTAGCCCGGCCGGTGCGCTTCTCGTCGTGGGCGTCGCGTCAGATCGTGAACGCCGAGAAGCGCACCAGCGCCGTCCGGGCGTCCGAGTGCTCCACCGTCACCTGCACACCGTGCGCGTCGACGTCCGGGGGCAGGGCGTCCGAGTGGCCGAGGTCGAGACACAGGTCCGCGTCCGCGTCCACGCACCCGCTCCGGGGCGCCGGGGCGGCCGGGTAGGTGCCCGCCAGCCAGCCGCGTACGTCCGCGCGTGGCATCCGGAAGACCGCCGTGTAGCCCGTGTCGATCCCGCGCGCCACCGTGCACGACTCGGTACGGGCGCCCTCGGGCAGCGCCGCCCCGCCGAAGGCCAGCGCCTGGCCGCAGTCCGCCTTCTCGGCGACGTATGCGCCGACGTCCTCCTCGTCGGTCAGGACGAAGGCAACCAGGCCCACCACGAGTGTGCCCACGATCAGCACCGGCGCGGCCGCGAGGGCCGCGAAGATCCCCCACCGGGTGCGCCCCCGGGGCCGGTCCCGCCCCTCCGCCTCGCCGTCCCGCACGTCTGTCATGGCCCCCACCTCGTGCCCCGCACCGGCCGACCGGCCGGATCACGTCCGCCAACGGCGGACAGACTACGGCGGGGCTTGCCACCCCCCTCCCCGCATGGGGGAGGATGGCGGAATCCGTACGAAGGGAAATTCACGGTGACCATCGACCCGTCCTCGATTCCGAACTTCGGGGGCAAGCCCCAGCCCGAGCCCCAAGGACCGGCGGGCCCCGTCGTCCCGGATCAGGACCTTGTGAAGCAGCTCCTCGACCAGATGGAGCTGAAGTACGTCGTCGACGAAGAGGGTGACCTCGCGGCGCCGTGGGAGCAGTTCCGTACGTACTTCATGTTCCGTGGTGAGGACGACCAGCAGGTCTTCTCGGTGCGGACGTTCTACGACCGCCCCCACCCGATCGACGAGAAGCCGCAGCTTCTGGAGTCCATCGACGACTGGAACCGGCGGACCCTGTGGCCGAAGGTCTACAGCCACACCCACGACGACGGCACCGTCCGTCTCATCGGCGAGGCCCAGATGCTGATCGGCACCGGGGTCAACCTGGAGTTCTTCGTCTCGTCGACGGTCAGCTGGGTGCGCGCGGCGATCGAGTTCGACCGCTGGCTGGTCGAGCAGCTCGGCCTGGAGAAGGAGATCAACGACTCGGACGAGCCCGAGGGCGACGAGTAGGACGGCCCAGGGCCCTTCGGGAGCCCGGTCAGGGCACCGGCCGGTACGGCCGGGTGCTCGGGCCGGGCTGTGCTGTGTCCGGGGCCGTGTCAGGGGCCCACCGCGCCCCTGAGCCGCGCGCCCGCCTCACCCCGCGAGCGTCTTCAGGCGCCGCACGGCCTCCTCCAGCACCGCCCGCTGCTTGCAGAACGCGAACCGTACGAAGGGTGCCCCCTGCTCGCGGTGGTCGTAGAAGACGGCGTTCGGGATGGCGACGACGCCCGCGCGCTCGGGCAGGGCGCGGCAGAAGGCGATGCCGTCGCTCTCGCCGAGGGGGCGGATGTCAGTGGTGACGAAGTAGGTGCCGGCCGGCTTGAAGACCTTGAATCCCGCGTCCGTCAGGCCCGCCGCCAGCAGATCCCGCTTGGCCAGCATGTCCTCGCGAAACGCGCTGAAGTACGAGTCCGGCAGCGCGAGGGCCTCCGCCACCGCGTACTGGAACGGCCCCGACGCCACATAGGTCAGGTACTGCTTCGCCGACCGCACCGCCGTCACGAGCCCCGGCGCGGAGGTGATCCAGGCGACGCCTCGTTGGCCTGCCTGTTCCCATATCGTGCGACAGGCCCCACTGCGGACCTCCGGCACCGGCGGTGAGCGAGCGCACAACCTGTCCGGACCGGTCTGCCGGCCGTACCGACGGGCTCGGTGACGCGGCACTGTCCGTCGTATTCTGACCACACACGGGAAGGAGCCGTCCATGAGCGTCGACGCGATCGTGCACACCGAGTTCCCCAAGGGGTACACGGTCCTGTTCGGGGCCGACGGAAAGGTGATCATGACCCCGCAGAGCGAAGAGCACTCCAGCACCATCAGGTCGATGCAGATCGACTCCGCTCTTGCCCTCGGCCGTCACGCGAAGGTCACCTCCAATGTCTACATCGATTTCCCCGCCGACGAGAACTCCGCTCCCGACCTCGCGATCCTGCGCGAGGACGCACGCAAGGAAGGCAAGCGCTACAGCTTCGAGGACGTCCTGCTGATCTCCGAGGTCGTCTCGACGTCCTCCGCGCGCAAGGACTACGACGACTGCACCGCGAAGTACGGCCGCTACGGAATCCCGGTCTACCTGGTCGTGGACCCCTACGCCCAGGAAGTCGTCCTTCACACCCAGCCGACCGCCACCGGTTACATCGCCGCACACACTCACAAGTACGGCACGGGCAAGCTCCCCATCCCCCTGGCCGACGGCCGCACCTTCACGCTCGACCTCGACGAACTCCCGCGCTCGGAGCCCGAGGCGGACGCCCGCTGACGAGGGACTCCCGCCTGGCCAGGCCCGTGCCGTCGGCACCACCGTCGCTGGACGTGGTCGTTCCTGGTCGGGGCAGCCGGCTGGGCTGGGGTGGTCCTGCCTTTCCTCGATCGGGATCGGCCGGGGAGGCGTGCCGTTCTGTGCCGTGCGTCCCTACGGCTCGGCGAAGTCCGGCTCGCCGCAGGAAAGTTCGAAGCCGCATTTGCTGCGGGGACAACCACCACGTACTGCCCTTGAGGTAGTGGGCCGCTCGTCCTCGGCCGATTTGCCGGCCCCGTTCGGCGATAGCGTGGCACGGCAAGGACTGCTGCTGACAGGTTGGACGAATTTCATGCGGATGCGGTTCGAACCCGAGGCCGAGGAGGAGTTCGAGGCGGCGTGTGGGCTGCTGGTCGACCGCCTGGTTCGGTGGGCCGGGGAGCAGGGGCTGCCGGTGGAAGGGTTCATGGCCGAGACGGTGCTGGACTTCCGGCACCTGGCGACTGTCGACGGCCGACTGGGGCTGTGGGAGTCGCGTCATGTGGAGGAGCTACTGCTCTCGTGGCTTCCACCGAGCTTCCCGGGGAGGAACGCGCCGACGCCCCGGGCACACTGCGCACGCTACTGCGCTATCTGCACGCCGCGCAGTTGGCGGACCCGCGCGGCCCCTCACTCCAGGATTCCCTTGCCACGGTCGACAGGGTCGCGGAACAACATCTGGCGGCGATGACGGACCGCACTCGCTGGGGATTGGCGAAGTTCTCGGCGATGACGGCCGCGGAGCAGGGTGTGGACGTCCAGGACGGGGCGGCGTTTCAGAGCTTCGCGGACCGGGCGCAGCGTGGGGAGGTCGCCTACGATCAGCAGGCCCTCGCCGCGATCATGGAACGGCGGCTGACCGACCGCGCGCTGGCCGGCGCTGGTTTGGCCGGGGCCGCGGCGCAGGGCCTGCTGGGGGCTGCGGAGATGGCGGCCTTGTTTCACGGCGCGCTCCAGGAGCGCGGCTTCCGGGGCGACGAGGTGCTGGCGGACCGGTTGCGCGCGGCCACGGGAGACGCGGCGATCCCCCTCCTGCGCCCGCTCGCGGTCGATCTGAAGATGCTAGGCAGGCACGCCACCAGGGAAGGGAAGGGCTCCGAGCTGGAGCAGTGGGAGTACGAGATCACCAGTGGCGGCCGGGTTCGCTACTTGGTCAGCCCGGAGACCTCGACTGTGATCCTGGTGTACGCCTCTCCGCGGCACCCGAAGGACACTGAATAGCCCAACCGCCCGGAGGCCCTATGGGCCCAGTGTCTTGAGGCGGGAGGCGGCCTCCTCCAGCACGCCTGTCCGCTTGCAGAACGCGAAGCGGACAAAGGGTGCGCCCTGCTCGCGGTGGTCGTAGAAGACCGCGTTGGGGATCGCGACCACCCCGCAGCGCTCCGGCAGGGCGCGGCAGAAGGCGATGCCGTCGCCCTCGCCGAGGGGACGGATGTCGGTGGTGACGAAGTAGGTGCCGGCCGGCTTGAACACCCTGAATCCCGCGTCCGTCAGGCCCGCCGCCAGCAGGTCCCGCTTGGCCAGCATGTCGTCGCGGAACCCGGAGAAGTACGCGTCCGGCAGCGCGAGGGCCTCCGCGACCGCGTACTGGAAGGGCCCCGACGCCACGTACGTGAGGTACTGCTTCGCCGACCGCACCGCCGTCACGAGCCCCGGCGCGGAGGTGATCCACCCGACCTTCCAACCGGTGAACGAGAAGGTCTTTCCTGCCGAGCTGATCGTCACCGTCCGCTCCCTCATACCGGGGAAGGCGGCCAGCGGCACATGCTCGGCGTCGCCGAAGACCAGGTGCTCGTACACCTCGTCGGTCACCACCAGCAGATCCCGCTCGACGGCCAGCTCCGCGACGGCGGTCAGCTCCGCGCGCGTCAGCACGGTGCCGGTCGGGTTGTGCGGGGTGTTGATCAGCAGCAGGCGGGTGCGGTCGGTGACGGCGGCGCGCAGTTCGTCGAGGTCCAGCCGGAACGAGGCGCCGCCCTCGCCGTCCGGCCGCAGGGTGACCGGCACCCGGGTGCCGCCCGCCATCGCGATGCACGCCGCGTACGAGTCGTAGTACGGCTCGAGGGCGATCACCTCGTCACCGGGTTCCACCAGCGCCAGCAGCGCGGCGGCGATGGCCTCGGTGGCGCCCGCGGTGACCAGGACCTCGGTGTCCGGGTCGTAGGACAGCCCGTAGCGCCGCCGCTGGTGCGCGGTGACGGCGGCCCGCAGCTCGGGGACGCCGGGGCCGGGCGGGTACTGGTTGCCGCGCCCGTCGCGCAGGGCCCGTACGGCCGCCTCGCGGACCTCCTCGGGGCCGTCGGTGTCGGGGAACCCCTGGCCCAGATTGATCGAGCCCGTGCTCAGGGCCAGCGCGGACATCTCCGCGAAGATCGTCGTCCCGAACTCTGCGAGGCGGCGGTTGAGGAAGGGGCGCTCGATGGAGGTCATGCCGGTCATCCTGCGCGCAAGCTCTGGAGTTCCTCAACTCTGCTTTGGGCCGGGCGGTGGCCGGGCATCTCCTCGGCACGCAAGAGAACGGGGCGCCCACGGGGGGCCGCTTCGGGGGAAACGGAAGGAGGGTGACGCCATGGTCTTCGGCATCATCCTGGCGCTCTTCATCGCTTTCGTGCTCGTGGGCATCGTGGCCTCGGCCCGCAGCGGCCGCAGGACGGTGGGCAACCGGTCCGGACGACGCAGCGGTGCGTCGGACGGCGGCGGCGGCAGCTGGTGGGCCGGCGGCGGAGACGGCGGGTCGGGCGACTCCGGGGGCGGAAGCTCCTGCGGGGGTGGCTCGTCCTGCGGAGGCGGCGGCGGATGCGGGGGAGGCAGCTGACACGGGGCAGCTGAGCTCCGGTAGGGGGAACCGCATCCCTGCCGCGCGGCGCCCGCCGGGCCGCGGTCCGGCGGGCGCCGTCCCTGCGCCGGTCCGGCGCGGTTCGCGCTCCCTCCGGCGTACGCCGAGCTCGCTCAGTCGTACGCCTTGGTTGAACAGTTGAGCTGAGGAGCCCTCTGAGGGATGGAAACCCCACGAAGTTGGGTAAAAACGCTGTGGGGTCGCCACAGTTCATGATTCCCTCTACATCACGAACGCGGCCCTCGGACGTCCTGCGGACCCCGCCACCGACCGGGCTCCTGACAGGACCGCCGGGCCGATCTCCCGGTGTCGACCGGGGTGCGCCGGACCCACCCCGCCTTTCTTTGCGTGCTAGCGGAGCCGACCCATGCTCACGACCCTGAACACCTCCTACACCGACACGCGCGCGGCCGACCTCGCCTGGGCGCTGGGCCGTGAACCACTGCCCGCCCTCGCCACCCTCGACCTCGAACTGGGCGAGGCGAAACTCCAGTTGCGCCTGCTCGGCGCGTCCCACCAGGTGCTCCTGGAGGAGGAGCGGAGCAGCTGCTCGGAGACGGTGGCGTGCATCGCGGGCAGCAGCACACCGCTGCCGCTCGGCGTCGCCAAGCGGGTGGGGGACTGGGAGTACGAGTTCGCCGCGCGCGTCGAGGCGCTGTCACCCGGCTCCTTCGCGGGCCGCGCCCAGGAGTTGCTGGCCCTCGTCTCCGACCACCCCCACGGCCTGGTCGGCGTCTTCCCCGGCAGCCCGCACGCCTTCACGGCCCTGCTCGCCCAGCACCACGAGGGCCAGGTCCACTGGCGCACGTGGCACGCCTATCCCCAGGACGGGCAACTGGTCGCGACGCGGACGCGGGTGGGCGTCCGGGCGACGGGGGGCCGTCGACGCCGGGCTCCCGCCGCAACCGTGTCCGGCGACTGAGGACAAGGCCGTTCGAGCCGAAGGCGGGGTCCGGCATGCCGAAGGCCGAGTTCCGGGGCGCAACCCCCGGCGACGCCCGTTCAAACGTCCCGGCCCTCGACAGCGCACGGTTCCACACGTGTGGGTGACGAATACCTCCGCACCTGTGACGTAACGTCGCGGTTGTGATCGACCCGCACGCGCCGGCCCCACCCGGCACCCCGCCCGCCTGGCGCGCCCCCGCGCGGATCCCCGTGCGGCAGGCGACCGGACGGTTCCTGGTCCTGGCGGGCGTGTTCGTCTGTGCGGCCTGCGGACTGGTGTACGAACTCGAACTGGTCGCCCTCGCCTCGTACTTGAGCGGCGACTCGGTCACCCAGGCCTCCGTCGTGCTGTCCGTCATGGTCTTCGCCATGGGCATCGGCTCGCTCGCCGCCAAGCGGCTGCGCCGCCACGCCGCCGCCGGGTTCGGCGCCGTCGAGGCGACCCTCGCCCTGGTCGGCGGGTGCAGCGCGATGGCCCTGTACGCGGTCTTCGCCTGGACCGGCGACTGGGGCGGCCTGTGGGCCGACGGCCCCCGCTGGCTCCTGGTCGCCTTCTCCCTCGGCATCGGACTGCTGATCGGCGCGGAGATCCCCCTGCTGATGGAGCTGATCCAGCGCGTCCGCCGCCAGGACGCGGGCGGCGCGGTGGCCGATCTCTTCGCCGCGGACTACGTCGGCGCCCTGGTCGGCGGCCTCGCCTTCCCGTTCCTCCTGCTGCCGTTCCTGGGCCAGTTGACCGGCGCACTGCTCACCGGCGCGGTCAACGTCGTCGCCGGCGGCTGCCTGGTGCTCGGTCTGTTCCGGCGCGATCTGACGTGCCGTGCCCGCTGGCTGCTGATCGTCGCCAACGTCGCCGTCCTCGGCGTCCTCGCGTCGGCCGCCGTCCTCGTCGACGACTTCGAACGCGCCGCCCGCGCCGCCGTGTACGGCCGGGACGTACGCGTGGCGCTGCAGACGGACGTCCAGGAGATCGTCCTGACCGGCGGCACCGAGGGCCAGCCCCTCGACCTCTTCATCGACGGCCGGCTGCGCGTCAGCGGCCGCGACGAACGCCGGTACCACGAAGCGCTGGTGCGCCCCGCGATGAACGGCACGCACGCGCGCGTCCTCATCCTCGGGGGCGGCGACGGACTGGCCGCCCGCGAGGTGCTGCGCCACCCGGGCGTACACCGCGTCGACATCGTGGAACTCGACGCGCAGGTCGTGGAGTTGGCGGACCGGGATCCGGCGCTTTCCGAGCTCAACGACCACGCCTACGACGACCCGCGCGTCCACGTCACCACGGCGGACGCGTTCGGCTGGCTGCGGAGTCCGCCGGCCGCCGCGTACGACGTGGTGATCGCGGATCTGCCCGACCCGGGCATCACGGACAGCACCAAGCTGTACTCCCAGGAGTTCTACGGCCTCGCCCGGCGCGTGCTGGCCGACGGTGGCCGGCTGTCCGTGCACGCGGGCCCGGTCCGCTCCCGCCCGGAGGCGTTCTGGACGGTCGAGACGACGATGCGCGCGGCGGGCCTGCACACGGCCCCGCACCGGGTGTCCGGCCAGGACGCCGCGTCCACCGCCGACCGCACACCGGGCCCGGCCCACGACTGGGGCTTCGTCCTGGCCGCCACCGACGGCACACCGTCCCTGGGTACGGCCGGTCACGTCCCGGCGCCCCGGATGACGGGGCTGCCGGCCTCCACGCTGGTCCATCCGAGGTACTGAGGGCACCGGAGAGATAGCGGGCGAGTTGCCGTCGAGGGGAGCGTACTTTCGGTCACCCCGGGTAGGCTCCGTCGGCATGGAGCATGAGGTGTTCGTTCCGGTTCCCCCCGCCCTGCTGGGCGCGGCGCTGGCCGACCCGGCCCGGGTCGCCCGGGCCGTTCCCGGGCTCCAGCAGGAGGCGGGTGCCGAGCCCGTCGCCGGGCGGCTCAAGGTACGGGTCGGCAGTCACTCCATCACCTACCGGGGCACCGTCCGCGTCTCCCCGCAGGACGACGGTTCGTACACCGTCGAGGGCGACGCCACCGAGACCCGCGGCACCGGCGCGGTCAAGCTCGCGCTCACCGTCCGCCTCCGCGACACCGACGGCGGCACCACCCTCACCGTCCAGGGCAGCGCCTCGGCCGACGGCCGCATCACCGAGCTGCCCGCGGACACGGTCCACTCCGCGGTGACCCGCCTGCTCGACCGCACGGCGGAGAAGCTGGCCACCGACGCCGGGCAGGAGCGGGAGGAAGCGCCGCAGCCGCCCGCCGGGAAGCAGCGGGTCACGCCCGTGGCGCCCGCCGAGGAGCGCCAGGCGGAGGCCGCGGCCGGGAAGCAGCAGGGGTCGCCGGAGGCGTCCGCCGAGGAGCGGCAGGCGGGGGACGCGGCAGGGGCCGCCGCCGGGCAGTCGCAGGACGACGCGCCCGAGGCGTCCGCGGGGCAGCAGCAGGACGCGGCGGAGGCGTCCGCGGGGCAGCAGCAGGACGCGGCGGAGGCGCCGGCCGGGCAGCCGCAGGACGTGCCCGAGGCGCCCGCCGAGGAGGCGTCCTCCGTCTTCGGTACCGAGGTCCCGCCACCGTCCCTCGACCGCTCCGCCGACGACCCCGACCTCGCGGACGCCGACGCCGACGCCGGCTCCCAGGGCTTCGCCAACGCCCCCCCCGACCCCCGGGGGCCGGCGGAGGGCCCGCTCGACCTGCCCCCCGAGCGACGCGACCCCGCCCGGGGGGGC
>NZ_JBFBJT010000059.1:0-43380 GCF_040686175.1 Streptomyces sp. NPDC086077
GGAAGACCGGTGCCGGGCCCGCGCCTGGCCGAAAACCTACTGACCGTAATCAGCCGTACGTGTAGAAGCCGGAGCCGCTCTTGCGGCCCAGCCGGCCCGCGTCGACCATCCGCTGGAGCAGCGGGGGAGCGGCGTACAGCGGTTCCTTGTACTCCTCGTACATGCTCTGCGCCACCGAGGCCACCGTGTCCAGGCCGATGAGGTCGGACAGCTTCAGCGGGCCCATCGGGTGGGCGCAGCCCATCTCCATGCCGTTGTCGATGTCCTCGCGGCTGGCGATGCCCGACTCGAACATCCGGATCGCGGAGAGCAGGTAGGGGATCAGCAGCGCGTTGACCACGAAGCCGGATCGGTCCTGGGCGCGGATGCTGTGCTTGCCGAGCGTCTTCTCGGTGAACAGCTGGGCCCGGCCGAGCGTGCCCTCGGAGGTGGTCAGCGCCGGGATCAGCTCGACCAACTGCTGCACCGGGGCCGGGTTGAAGAAGTGGATGCCGATGACCTGGTCGGGGCGCGAGGTGGCGACCGCCAGCTTCACCAGCGGGATGGAGGAGGTGTTGGAGGCGAGGATGGCGTCCGGACGGGTCACCACCTGGTCGAGCACCTGGAAGATCTCGGTCTTGACCTGCTCGTTCTCGACGACGGCCTCGATCACCAGGTCGCGGTCGGCGAACTCGCCGAGGTCGGTGGTGAAGCTCAGGCGCGCCTGTGTGGCGTCCCGCTCCTCCTCGCTGATCTTGCCGCGCTCGGCCGCCTTGGACAGGGAGTTGAACAGCCGGGTACGGCCGATCTCCAGGGCCTCGCCGGTGGTCTCGGCGACCTTCACGTCCAGTCCGGCGCGGGCGCACACCTCGGCGATGCCCGCTCCCATCTGGCCGCAGCCCACGACTCCGACGCGCTCGATGTCGGTCACATCGTCCCCTTCGCTGACTCGGCAGGTCCGCCCGGTTCGGTGCCTGCTCCGTTCGTGCACGTTACCCGTAAGTATCGATGATCGATCGCATGGGTGGGGGCATGCTGTGCCGCGGAGACGATCCGTGACCGAGTTCATGCGCAGAGTACAGGGGTGTTTTCCATGGGACGGCTGTCACGCCGGGCGTTCGCGCTGGCCGCACTGTCGACGCTGGCCACGGCGGGCGACGCGGGTGCGGCCCCCGCGCGGCGGCCCCGCGCCACCACCGAGATGCGGGGCGTGTGGCTGGCCACCGTGGGCAACCGCGACTGGCCCTCGCGCACCGGCCTGTCCGCCGCCGTGCAGCGCGCCGAGCTGCTCGCCCACCTGGACGCGGCGGCGCGGCGGCGGCTGAACACCGTGATCCTCCAGGTGCGGCCGACGGCCGACGCGCTGTGGCCGTCGCCGCACGAGCCGTGGTCGCAGTACCTCACCGGTACCCAGGGCCGCGACCCCGGCTGGGACCCGCTCGGCACCGCCGTCGCCGAGGCGCACGCCCGGGGGCTGGAGCTGCACGCTTGGTTCAACCCGCTGCGGATCGCGACGCACACCGACCCCAGCCGCCTCGTGGCCTCCCACCCCGCCCGGCGGCACCCCGACTGGGTGGTGCGCTACGGGGGGAAGCTCTACTACAACCCGGGACTGCCGCAGGTGCGGACGTTCGTGCGGGACGCGATGCTGGACGCGGTGGCGCGCTACCCGGTCGACGCGGTCCACTTCGACGACTACTTCTACCCGTACCCGGTCGCCGGCCAGACCTTCGACGACGACGACGCCTACGACGCCCACGGCGGTGCCTTCCCGAGCCGCGCCGCCTGGCGGCGCGACAACATCGACCGGCTGGTGCGCGACACCGCCACCCGCATCGAGCAGATCCGCCCCGGCACCCGGTTCGGGATCAGCCCGTTCGGGGTGTGGCGCAACGCCTCCACCGATCCGCGCGGCTCGGACACGCGGGCGCTGCAGTCGTACGACGACGTGTACGCGGACACCCGCAAGTGGGTCCGGGAGAACTGGATCGACTACATCTGCCCGCAGCTGTACTGGCACATGGGCAACGCCGCCGCCGACTACGCCAAGCTCGTCCCCTGGTGGGCGCAGGTGGCGCGGGGCACCAAGACGCAGCTGTACGTGGGGGAGGCGCTGTACAAGGCGGGTGACCCGGCCCAGGCGGCGGGCTGGCAGGACCCGGCGGAGCTGTCCCGGCACCTGACGTACGCCCGCGACCATCCGGAGGTGCGCGGGCACGTCTACTTCGCCGCCCGGGAGGTGGCACAGGACGCCCACGGGGCCATGGCGCGGGTGGTCGCCGACCACTACCGGCAGCCGGCGGCGCCCCCGCGCTGAATCACCGCCCGGTGGTGGTCTCCCTGTGCCGGATCTCGGTGTCGGGTCCCGGTGAGCACAGCCCCTCGTGCCCGTCCTGGAAGCGGACGCGGTACGGGGGTTCGCCCTTCTGGCCCAGCACTTCGACGATCTCGCCGACCTTGTCGTGCTGTCCGACCACCCTGCCGTGCTGGACAAGCTGGTCGCCCACGATTGCGCGCATCTGGGGCCTCCTCACGATGTGCGGGAGCAGCGGTCCTCGACGTTGAGTCTATGGCGGACAGCCCCGGCCGGTACCGGTGCGAACGCCGCTCAGCCTCGCGCCCGTTGCGTGACGGCGATGCAGACGAGCACGGCCGCGGCCGTCAACGGGGCGGCCACGGTCAGCTGCTCGCCCAGCAGCAGCACCGACCACACCAGTGTGAGCAGCGGCTGGGCCAACTGCAACTGGCTGGCCTTGGGGATGCCGATGGCCGCCATGCCCCGGTACCAGACGACCAGACCCAGGAACTGCGAGCCCGCCGCCACCCACAGCACGCCGGCCACGCTGTGGAAGGTGAGCTGCACGGGCTCGAAGGACAGGGCCACCACGGCGGCCGGCACGGTGAGCGGCAGGCACAGTGGCAGCGCCCAGCCGATCACCTGCCAGCCCGGCATGACCCGCGCCAGCCGTCCGCCCTCGGTGTAGCCGGCCGCGCACACCAGCAGGGCCGCGAAGAGATAGAGGTCGGCGGTCGACAGGGCGCCGCCGCTCTGCTGGACCGTGAACGCGAGCACCGCGGCCGCGCCCGCCAGCGCCGCGACCCAGAAGGTGCGGGACGGGCGGGTGCCCACGCGCAGGGCGGACATCAGCGCGGTCGTCAGCGGCAGCAGGCCCACGACGACGGCGGCGTGCGCGGTGGTCGACGTCTGCAGGGCGAGCGTGGTGAGCAGCGGGAAGCCGGCGACGACCCCGCCGGCGACGACCACGAGGCCCGCCCAGTGCCGCCGGGCGGGCAGCGGAACACGCAGGCTCAGCAGGCACACGCCCGCGATCAGCGCCGCGAGCACGCTCCGCACGGCGACCAGCGACCAGGGGCCGAAGCCTTCCAGGCCCCACGCGGTGGCCGGGAAGGTGAGAGAGAAGGCGGTCACGCCGAGGGCGGCCTGGAGGGTGCCGAGAGAGGCCTTCGGCCGACCGCTTACCGCTATCCGGCTCGGGGCGATAGCGCTACTCTGTGTCTTCATGCAACAGAGTAGCAGCGTCGGTGACCTGGCCAGCCAGCTGCGACGGGAACTCAACCACTACTCTCCCGGTGGAAAGCTCCCGTCCAGCCGGGCACTCGTGGAGCGGTTCCGGGTGAGCCCGGTGACCGTCTCCCGGGCCCTCGCCCAGCTCGCCGCCGAGGGGCTGGTCGTCACCCGGCCGGGCGCCGGTGCCTTCCGGGCCCGGCCACGCTCCGGGGACGCTCCCCTGGGCGACACCTCGTGGCAGGAGGTCGCGCTCAGCGCGGACGCCGCCGCGGAACTCGTACCGCGCACCGTGGACGCCTCCGGGGTCACCGTCTCGCTCGCCGTGCCGCCGCCGGGGGTGATCGAGTTCAACGGCGGCTATCTGCATCCCTCGCTCCAGCCGGAGAAGGCCATGGCGGCGGCGCTGTCCCGTGCGGGCCGGCGGCCGGGCGTGTGGGGGCGGCCGCCGCTGGACGGGCTGCCGGAGCTGCGCGAGTGGTTCGCCCGGAGCATCGGCGACACGGTCACCGCCGCCGAGGTGCTGATCACGTCGGGCGGTCAGTCGGCGCTCACGACGGCCCTGCGCGCCCTGGCCCCGCCCGGCGCCCCGGTCCTCGTGGAGTCTCCGACGTACCCGGGCATGCTGGCGATCGCCCGGGCGGCGGGCCTGCGCCCCGTGCCCGTGCCGGTGGACGCGGACGGCGTGAAGCCGGCGCTGCTCGCCGACGCGTTCCGGGCCACCGGGGCGCGGGTCTTCATCTGCCAGCCGCTCTTCCAGAACCCCACCGGCGCGGTGCTCGCCCCGCGACGGCGCGGCGAGGTGCTGCGCATCGCGCGGGACGCCGGGGCGTTCGTGGTCGAGGACGACTTCGTGCGGCGGCTGGTGCACGCGGACGCCGGGCCGCTGCCGCGTCCGCTGGCCGCCGACGACCCCGACGGTGTGGTCGTGCACGTCTACTCGCTCACGAAGGTGACCTCGCCGAGCTTCCGGGTGGGTGCCCTGGTGGCGCGCGGGCCCGTGCTGGAGCGGCTGCGGGCCATCCAGGTGGTCGACACGTTCTTCGTGCCCAGGCCCCTGCAGGAGGCGGCTCTGGAGCTCGTCGGCTCACCCGCCTGGCCCCGTCATCTGCGCGCGGTCTCGACGGAACTGAAGGCCCGCCGGGACGCGATGACGGCGGCGCTCGCGCTGCACGTGCCCGAGCTGGTGCTCCCGCACATCCCCTCGGGCGGCTACCAGCTCTGGCTCCGCCTTCCCGACGGCACCGACGAGTCCGCGTTCACGGCGGCCGCCCTCCGTGCCGGGGTGGCCCTCGCCCCCGGCCGCCCCTACTTCAGCGCCGAACCCCCGGCGAGCCACGTCCGCCTCAGCTTCGCGGCGGTGGCGGGGGTGGGGGAGGTCACGGAAGGGGTGCGGCGGTTGCGGGCGGCCTGCGACGAGATTCTCCAGCTCAGCCCGGAGGGATCCGCCAGGCACCTCCCGGGTCTCCCCCGGGACATGGGGGAGGGTGGACACGCAAACCCTACCGTCCAGTAACATCACCGCAACGTCATCCCCAGGAGGCACCGTGGCCCGGTCGAAGCGTTCGCCCCTGTTGCTCGCCGGTGTGCTGGCGACCGCCGGAGTGGCGCATTTCGTCGCCCCTCGGCAGTTCGACGCGATCGTTCCCCGGGTGGTCCCGGGCTCGCCGCGGGCGTGGACGTACGCGAGCGGCGCCGTGGAACTCGCCCTGGCGGCCGGGCTGGCCCTGCCCCGGACCCGGCGGGCCACCGCGCGGGCCGCGACGGCGTTCTTCGTCGGAGTCTTCCCCGCGAACGTCCAGATGGCGGTGGACTGGCGCCACCGGCCCGCGCCGCTGCGGAACGCGGCCTACGCGCGACTGCCGCTCCAGGTCCCGCTCGTGCTGTGGGCGCGGAGCGTCGCCCGCGACGGGCGCTCCGGCACTTCCGGCTCCTGAGGGACGGCCGCCGAGAACCCCTCGACCTCCGCTCCCGTCACCTGCGAGCCTCCCGGCATGAATGTACGAGGTGCGCCGCGTGCTGCTGGCGACGCAGGACGCGCACGGCGTGTACGAGAGGGTCGGTTTCGCGCCATTGGAGCGGCCGCAGGAGTGGATGGCGCTGTATTTCGATTGAGTTGTCCGACTGATCCCGCGCTTCCGGCGCCGCGGGCGGAGCTGTTTCGCGGCGCCTCCATAACCCCCGGGTAACGCCTCTTGACCTGCCCACTCTCCGGGCGCACGATCCCCGCATGGCACTTCGGGTCACGTTCGTCGCCGCAGCGCGCAGCGCCCCGCTGCTCGCGGAACGTTTCGAGGACGACCGGCCGCTGGACCAGGCGGGCTGGGACGAGGTGCAGCGCGTCGCCCGCGATCTGATGCCGCTCGCGGCGGCCGAGCTGCGCTACTGCTCGCCCACGCCCCGCAGCCGGTCCACCGGTGACGCCCTCGGCTACGCCCCGCTGGCGCAGCTCGCCCTGCGCGACTGCGACATGGGACGGTGGCGCGGGCTCACGCTGGGGGAGGCGATGGCCCGGGAGCCGGAGGCGGTGGACGCCTGGCTCGCCGACCCCCGCTCCACACCGCACGGCGGTGAGGCACTGCTGACCTTCATCGGGCGCGTCGGCCACTGGCTGGACACCCGGCCCTTGGAGGACGGCGGCCGGATAGTCGCCGTGGCCGAGCCCTCGGTGATCCGCGCGGCCCTGGTGTACGCGTTGAAGGTGCCGCCCTCGACGTACTGGAGCATCGACGTCTGCTCCCTGTCCACGACCACGGTCACGGGCCGCGCGGGGCGCTGGAACCTGCGCCTGGAGAGCGACCCGGCTCAGCCCACGCGCGCGTAGTCCGTCGTCAGCACCAGGTCCTTCGCCGGGCCACGCACCCGCCACACCGACCGCCAGCGGTCCCCGTCCCGGACGGTGAACTCGCCCCGGTACAGATCCGCCGAGCACGGGTGGTCGGCGACGTACGAGCCGGTGGCCAGGTCGAGGTCGTGGAAGGGACGGCCGTCGGCGAAGCGGACGTCCGCCGTCCCGTGCGTCGCTCCGGGCAGGTAGCGCAGGGTCCGCCCGGCCGGCCGGGCCACGCCCCGCCAGACGAAGGTGCCGGCCTCCTCGTGCAGCAGACCGCCGCCGTCCAAGGGCCTGAAGGCCGTCGTGCCGTCGAAGTGCCCCTCGTCCCCGCTCGCGAGATCCCGCACCGACCGTCGGACCTCCCAGTGCCCGGCCAGGTACGCCAGCACATCCGGCACCGGCCAGAACTCGCCCATCCCGCCCCTCTTCCGTCCTGTCCGCCCTCGCGCGGGCCTTCGAAGCGCCTGCGCACCCTCCCATCCTGCCGTTCGAAGGGAGTGCGGGGCGCGGCGGGGGAGGGAGGGGGCGGGTGGCGGGGGATCCCGCGCTTTTCCAAAGGTTCGACGGGGCGCCCTCTGGCCGTCACCGGTAGCCGGGGAGGTGGCCGGATCGTGCGGTCCGATGGCGTGGCGCGGGACTGGGATTGCATAAACGTGCAGCGAAACGTATAGTCATGCCATTGAGGAGGAGGGTCCATGACGGTACGTGCGGCAGTGGCCGGAGCGAGCGGATACGCGGGCGGAGAGCTGTTGCGTCTGCTCCTGGCGCACCCCGAGATCGAGATCGGCGCCCTGACCGGCAACACGAACGCCGGCCAGCGGCTGGGCGCGCTCCAGCCGCATCTGCCGCCGCTGGCCGACCGGGTGCTGAGCGAGACGTCGGCCGAGGCGCTCGCGGGCCACGACGTGGTGTTCCTCGCGCTGCCGCACGGGCAGTCCGCCGCTGTCGCCGAGCAACTCGGCCCGGAGGTGCTCGTCGTCGACATGGGCGCCGACTTCCGGCTCGAGAACGCCGGTGACTGGGAGAGGTTCTACGGCTCCCCGCACGCCGGCACCTGGCCCTACGGCCTCCCCGAACTGCCGGGTGCCCGCGCCGCGCTGGAGGGGTCCAAGCGCATCGCGGTACCCGGTTGCTACCCCACGGCCGTCTCCCTCGCGCTGTTCCCGGCGTACGGCGCGGGTCTCGCCGAGCCCGAGGCCGTGATCGTCGCCGCGTCCGGCACCTCCGGCGCGGGCAAGGCGCCCAAGCCGCATCTGCTCGGCTCCGAGGTCATGGGCTCCATGTCCCCGTACGGTGTCGGGGGCGGCCACCGGCACACCCCCGAGATGATCCAGAACCTCAGCGCGGCAGCCGGCGAGCGGGTCTCCGTCTCCTTCACGCCGACCCTGGCCCCGATGCCGCGCGGGATCCTCGCCACGTGCACCGCCGCCGCGAAGGCGGGCGTGACCGCCGAGGCGGTCCGCGCCGCCTACGAGAAGGCCTTCGCCGACGAGCCCTTCGTCCGTCTGCTGCCCGAGGGCCAGTGGCCCGCCACGGCGTCCGTCCATGCTTCCAACGCCGTTCAGGTGCAGGTCGCCTACGACGCGGCCGCCGGCCGGATCATCGCGATCAGCGCCATCGACAACCTCACCAAGGGCACCGCGGGCGGTGCCGTCCAGAGCATGAACCTCGCCCTCGGACTCCCCGAGGCGCTGGGCCTTTCCACGATCGGAGTCGCACCGTGAGCGACGCACGCGCAGCCGCGGGGCTGCAGACGACGACCATGGCCGCACCGGTGCGCCGCACGGGCGGAGTAGCGAACGAGGAGACGCAGTGAGTGTCACGGCAGCCAAGGGATTCACGGCGGCCGGTGTCGCCGCCGGGATCAAGGAGAACGGCAACCCGGACCTGGCCCTCGTGGTCAACGACGGGCCCCGCCGCGCCGCCGCGGGAGTCTTCACCTCCAACCGCGTCAAGGCCGCGCCCGTGCTCTGGTCCGAGCAGGTCCTCAAGAGCGGCCAGGTGTCCGCCGTCGTCCTCAACTCCGGTGGCGCCAACGCCTGTACCGGTCCGAAGGGCTTCCAGGACACGCACGCCACCGCCGAGAAGGCCGCCGAGGTGCTCGGCAGGGGCGCGATCGAGGTGGCCGTCTGCTCCACCGGCCTCATCGGTGTTCTTCTTCCGATGGACAAGCTGCTCCCCGGCGTCGAGACGGCCGCCGCCCAGCTCTCCGAGCACGGTGGCGAGAAGGCCGCCATCGCCATCAAGACCACCGACACGGTCCACAAGACCTCCGTCGTCACCAAGGACCGCTGGACCGTCGGCGGCATGGCCAAGGGCGCGGGCATGCTCGCCCCGGGCCTCGCCACCATGCTCGTCGTCCTCACGACGGACGCCGACCTGGACAGCGCGACCCTCGACAAGGCGCTGCGCGCGGCCACCCGGGTCACCTTCGACCGCGTCGACTCCGACGGCTGCATGTCGACCAACGACACCGTCCTGCTGCTCGCCTCGGGCGCGTCCGGGGTCACCCCGGACCACGAGGAGTTCGCCGAAGCCGTACGGCAGGTCTGCGACGGCCTCGGGCAGCAGCTGATCCGCGACGCCGAGGGCGCCAGCAAGGACATCAGGGTCGAGGTGATCAACGCGGCCACCGAGGACGACGCCGTCGAGGTGGGCCGCTCGATCGCCCGCAACAACCTCCTCAAATGCGCGATCCACGGCGAGGACCCCAACTGGGGCCGCGTCCTGTCCGCGATCGGCACCACGTCCGCCGCGTTCGAGCCCGACCGGCTGAACGTCGCCATCAACGGTGTCTGGGTCTGCAAGAACGGCGGTGTCGGCGAGGACCGCGAGAAGGTGGACATGCGCTACCGCGAGGTGCACATCGTCGCCGACCTCGCCGCCGGATCCGAGACGGCCACGATCTGGACCAACGACCTCACCGCCGACTACGTCCACGAGAACAGCGCCTACTCCTCATGACCACGACGCGTAAGCACACCGCGCTGCCCAAGGCGCAGATCCTCATCGAGGCACTGCCCTGGCTGACCCGGCACCACGGCAGGACGGTCGTCATCAAGTTCGGCGGCAACGCCATGGTGAACGAGGACCTGAAGGCCGCCTTCGCCCAGGACGTCGTCTTCCTGCGGCACGCCGGCCTCAAGCCGGTCGTCGTGCACGGCGGCGGCCCGCAGATCAGCGCCGCCCTCGACCGGCACGGCATCGTCAGCGAGTTCAAGGCGGGCCTGCGGGTCACCACCGAGGACGCCATGGACGTCGTACGCATGGTGCTGGCCGGCCAGGTGCAGCGCGAGCTGGTCGGCCTGCTCAACCAGCACGGGCCGCTCGCCGTCGGCATCACCGGCGAGGACGCCCACACCATGACCGCCACCAAGCACCAGCCCCGGATCGACGGCGAGCTCGTCGACATCGGGCGGGTCGGCGAGATCACCGAGATCGACACGGGCGCGATCGAGGCACTGCTCGCCGACGGCCGGATCCCGGTCGTGTCGTCGATCGCCCGCTCCCAGGACGACGGACATGTCTACAACGTCAATGCTGATACGGCGGCTGCGGCACTCGCTGCTGCGCTGGGCGCCGAGACCCTCATGGTCCTCACCGACGTCGAGGGCCTCTACGAGGACTGGCCCCACAGCGACGAGGTGATCAGCCGCCTCACCGCCTCCCAGCTGGAGAAACTCCTGCCGGAGCTGTCGTCCGGCATGGTGCCGAAGATGGAGGGCTGCCTGCACGCCGTGCGCAACGGCGTCACGACCGCCCGCGTCATCGACGGCCGGGTCCAGCACTCGATCCTGCTGGAGATCTTCACCGACGAGGGCATCGGCACGATGGTCGTGCCGGACGCGCAAGAGGGGGATGCCGTATGAGTGCCAACCAGGAACTGACCGCGCGGTGGCGGGACGCGCTCATGAACAACTACGGCACCCCGCGACTGCCCCTGGTACGCGGCGCGGGCGCGCGGCTGTGGGACGCCGACGGCAAGGAGTACGTCGACTTCGTCGGCGGCATCGCGGTCAACGCGCTCGGACACGCGCACCCCGCGGTCGTCGAGGCGGTCGGCAAGCAGATCGCGTCCCTCGGGCACGTCTCCAACCTCTTCGTCGCCGAGCCGCCCGTCGCGCTCGCCGAGCGGCTCCTCCAGCTGTTCGGCCGGGACGGCAAGGTCTACTTCTGCAACTCCGGCGCCGAGGCCAACGAGGGCGCCTTCAAGATCGGCAGGCTGACCGGCCGGACCCACATGGTCGCCACCGAGGGCGGCTTCCACGGCCGCACCATGGGCGCCCTCGCGCTCACCGGCCAGCCCGCCAAGCAGACGCCGTTCCTGCCGCTGCCCGGTGACGTCACGCACGTCCCGTACGGTGACGCGCAGGCGCTTGCCGCCGCGGTCACCGAGGAGACGGCGCTGGTCGTCATCGAGCCGGTGCAGGGCGAGAACGGCGTCGTGGTCCCGCCCGCCGGCTATCTGAAGGCGGCCCGCGCGATCACGGCCGCGACCGGCTCGCTGCTGGTGCTCGACGAGGTGCAGACCGGCGTCGGGCGGACCGGACACTGGTTCGAGTACCAGGCCCACGAGGGCGTCCTGCCGGACGTCGTCACGCTCGCGAAGGGTCTCGGCGGCGGGCTGCCGCTGGGCGCCACGGTGGCGTTCGGGCGGGCCGCCGAGCTCCTCCAGCCGGGTCACCACGGCACGACCTTCGGCGGCAACCCCGTCGCCTGCGCCGCCGGACTCGCCGTGCTCGACACCATCGCGAACGAGTCACTGCTGGAGAACGTCAAGCGGCAGAGCGAGAGGTTGCGGGAAGGAATCGAGTCCCTGAACCATGGATTGATCGACCATGTCCGGGGTGCGGGGCTCCTCCTGGGTATCGTGCTCACCAAGCCGCTCGCGCCGCAGGTCCAGCAGGCGGCCCAGGACGCCGGTCTTCTGGTGAACGCGCCCGCCCCCGATGTCGTACGGCTCATGCCACCGCTGAACCTCGGCGACGACGAGGTGGAGGCGCTGCTCCGGGCGCTGCCCGGTGTCCTCGACGCAAGTCACGGGGACGGACGAGCCGGAGAATGAGACGACGATGAGCCAGGCGCAGGACAACGGGCACGCGGGAGTCAACGGGCCTGCGGTGCCGCAGACCCGCACCGCGCGCCATCGCCGGATCGTGGACATCCTCAACCGGCAACCGGTCCGCTCCCAGAGCCAGCTGGCGAAGCTGCTGGCCGACGACGGACTGACCGTCACTCAGGCGACGCTCTCCCGGGACCTGGACGAGCTGAACGCGGTGAAGATCCGCAACACCGACGGCGACCTGATCTACGCGGTGCCCAGCGAGGGCGGCTTCCGCACGCCCCGCGCGCCGCTGGGAGGGTCGGCGAAGGAGGAGCGGATGCGGCGGCTCTCCCAGGAACTGCTCATCTCCGCGGAGGCCTCCGCCAACCTCGTGGTCCTGCGCACCCCGCCGGGCGCGGCCCAGTTCCTCGCCTCGGCGATCGACCAGGCAGAGCTGCACGACATCCTGGGCACGATCGCCGGTGACGACACGCTGCTGCTGATCAGCCGTCAGCCGGACGGGGGGCAGGCGCTCGCCGACCATCTGCTGCGACTGGCGCAGAACGGCCACTGAGCCGGCCCTCCGGCGCGCTCATCGCACCGGACTCCGCCGCCCGCAGCAGGCGGCGGAAGGTCGGGCACTCCATATGGCTCGGCGCGGGGCAGTCCGCCGCGTGCCGCAGTCCGTCGCGCATGGCGGTGAGCCGGCGGATCGTCCCGTCCAGCTCGTCCGCCTTCGCCGTCAGCGTCGCCCGGTCGAGCCTGGGCCGCCCGTCCGGGGCGAACATCAGCGCGATCTCGTCCAGCGAGAAACCGGCGGCGCGCCCCATCGCGATCAGCGCCAGCCGCCGCAGGACCCCGGGATCGAAGACCCGCCTGCCGGCCCGTCTGCCGGTCGAGGCGATCAGGCCCTTCTCCTCGTAGAAGCGCAGGGTCGAGGCGGGCACGCCGGAGCGCCGCGCCACCTCCGCGATGTCCGGATCCGCCATGACCTTGACCTCAAGCCGACTTGGACTGGCACCGTACGGGCAGGGCATGTCGACAGCAAGCGAAGGGAGAGGCCATGACCGCCGAACGCCGGGACGCGGAGGCACTGAAGGCGCTGTGGAGCGGGGTCGCGGGGCGCAACTGGGTGGCGGCGCAGGACCTGCTGGACGGGCTGTTCAAGCCGTTCGAGCCGCTCCTCGCCGAGCCGGTCGGCACCGGTGCACGTGTCCTCGACGTCGGCTGCGGCACGGGCGGCACGACCGTCGCCGCGGCACGGCTTGCCGGCCCGGAGGGCGACTGCGTGGGCATCGACGTCGCCGAGCCGATGATCGAGGCCGCCCGGGCGCGCGCCGAGCGGGAGGGCGTGCCGGTGCGCTTCGTCTGCGCCGACGCCGCGACCCACGCCTTCGAGCCGGGCGGCTTCGACCTGGTCGTCTCGCGGTTCGGCGTGATGTTCTTCGAGGACTTCGCCGGCGCCTTCGCGAATCTGCGGCGCGCCGCACGGCCCGGCGCGCAGCTGCGGCTCATCGTCTGGCGGGGTCCCGAGGACAACCCCTTCATGACGACGGCCGAGCGGGCGGCGGCGCCGCTGCTGCCGGACCTCCCGCCCCGTGACCCGGACGGGCCGGGCCAGTTCGCCTTCGCGCGGGCGGAGCGGGTGCGAAGCGTCCTCGCCGTGAGCGGCTGGACGGGGGTCGCCGTCGAGCCGCTCGACGTCACGTGCGCGATGCCGGAGAAGGAACTGGAGCGTTACTTCACGCTGCTCGGCCCCGTGGGCCGGGTCCTCCAGGAGACGGACGAGCCGACCAGGTCCCGGGTGATCGAAACGCTCCGCACGGCCTTCGCCCCGTACGTACACGGAGGCGAGGCAGGCTTCACAGCAGCCTGCTGGCTGATCAGCGCCTCGGCGTAGGAGCGGTCGGGGTCAGCCCCGTGGTCGCGCGGGTGCCACTCCGGCCACCGGTTATCACTCCGGCCACCGGTTCTCATCCCAGCCACCCGGCCAGCCCTCCCGTGCACCACACCTCGTCACCCGCCGTGATCAGCAGCGCCTCCACGTCCGGCAGGGACTCCAGCCAGGTCAGGCCATCGCGGGCGCCCCTCGCGAAGGCGGCCGTCGCCCAGCAGTCCGCCCAGGTCAGGCGGGGGGCGACGACCGTCACCGCGAGCAGGTCCGTCACCGCCGACTTCCCCGTGCGCGGGTCCACGATGTGGGCGCCGCGCTCGGCCGTGCCGGACGTGGCGACGGCCAGTTCGCGGGCGCCGGCCGCGGAGATGACAGCCGCCAGGCCGCCGGGCCGCAGCGGATCCGACACGCCGACCCGCCAGGGCCGCTCCGCGCCGGGGACGCCGAGCAGCTGCACGTCCCCGCCGCCGTTGACGCTGACCCCGCTCGCCCCGGCCGCCGCCAGCAGCCGCGCCGCCCGTTCCACGGCCCAGCCCTTCACGATCCCGGTCGGGTCGAGCCGGCCCTCGTACGTCGTGCTGAACCACCCCTCGCTGACCCGCTCCGCCTCGGCGGCCAGCTCCAGTACCTCGGCGACCTCGCGATCGCACTCCCCGACGGTCATCTCCCCACGCCCCAGCCGGGTCAGCTGGCTGTCCTCGCGGTAGGTGCTGAACACCGCGTCGACCTGGTGCAGTCCGGCGACGGCCGCGTCGAGGGCCGATCGCACGGTACGGGGATCCCCGCCGCGGACGTCGAAGGAGAAGACGGTCCCCATCACCTCCTCCGCCCGGCGTACCGCGGCGGGAGCCTGTGCGGGCTCCGTCACCGGCTCAGCCACCGGCCTGGTCCAGCGCCGACTGCAGCGACTGCCGGTAGCCGCCGCTGGTGTACGTGGCCCCGGAGACGGCGTCGATGTCGGCGCTGCCCGCCGCGACGGCGGCCTGGTTGAGCTTGGGCACGGCGTCGGCGGTGACCTGGGTGCTCTGGCCGCCGCTGGGCGCCTGCACCGCCTCGGCCTGCGTGATCTTCCCGCCGCTGAGGGTGATCCGGACCTGTACGGGCCCGTACTGCGTCTGGGCCACGGCCCCGGTGACCGCACGCGCGGGCTGTGCCTGGCCCGACTCCTGCTCGCCCTCGCCCGAGCCGCCGCCCGCCGGCACCTTGTCCAGCGCCGACTGGAGGGACTCCTTGTAGCCCGCGCTGGTGTACGTCGCCCCGGACACCGCGTCGATCTGCGCGCTCTGAGCGGCCACGGCGGCCTGGTTGAGCTTGGGCACGGCGTCGGCGGTGACCTGGGTGCTCTGGCCGCCGCCGGGCGCCTGCACCGCCTCGGCCTGCGTGACCTTCCCGTCGTTCACGGTCAGCCGCACCTGCACGGGACCGTACTGCGTCTGGGCCACCGCGCCGGTGACCGTGGCGGTGCCCGCGGCCTGCGCGCCGCCCTGGGGAGCCGCAGCGCCCGGGGGTTGCCGGGGCACCGCGGCCGCGGCGGAGCCGGGGTCGCTCGCCGGCTTCAGCGACAGCAGCAGCACGATGCCGGACACGGTGGCGGCGGTGGCGAGCACGGCACGCCGGATGGGGTGGCTCTTCTTCATGGTTGCCGGTCTCCTGATGACCCGTCGCTCACATCTCGAACGACTCGTGATGGATACGGCGGGCGGGGACCCCCGCGCCGCGCAGTGCCTCGTACACGGACTGTGCGAAACCGGGCGGCCCGCACAGGAAGACGTCGTGGCGGTCGATGTCCGGGATCTTCCGCTCCAGTGACTCCGCCGAGATGTCCGGGCGCTCGCCGTCCGGACTGTTGACCGCGTACATCAGCCGGGCCCCCCGCTCGTTGGCGATCTTCGCCAGCTCGTCCCAAAGGGCCAGATCCTGGGTGCTGTTGGCCCGGTACAGCAGCGTGATGTCACCGGCCGCGCCCGGCAGTGTCTCGAACAGCGCCCGCATCGGCGTGATGCCGACGCCGCCCGCGACCAGCAGCACCTTGCCGCGGCTGCGGCGCTGGGCGGTCAGCGCGCCGTAGGGTCCCTCGGCCCACACCCGGGTGCCGGGCTCCAGCTCGCGCAGCCGGGTGCTGTGGTCGCCGATCGCCTTCACGGTGATCCGCAGCATGTCGGGGCGGGGCGCCGCCGACAGCGAGTACGGATGGGAGCTGTACCGCATGCCCGGCGCCAGGAACCGCCACCGGAAGAACTGCCCCGCCTCCGCGCCCATCCGGTGCAGCTTCCGCCCGCTGATCAGCACGGACACGATGCCGGGCGTCTCCTCGATGACGGCCTCGACGCGCATCCGGTGCCGCAGGTTCAGCCGGATCGGGGTGATGATCCGGAACCAGACGACCAACGCGGTGACCACGCCGTACAGCCCGTACCAGAAGGTCTTCGCGGCGGGTTCGACGGCGAAGTCGTTGCCGGTGCTGATCTGGTGCCAGAACGTCAGGTACACCGCGGCGTACGTCATCAGATGGACGTGGTACCAGGTGTCGTACGGCATCAGGCGGCGGACCGGGCCGATCGAGACGAGGCCGATCAGCAGCAGCAGTCCCGTGCCGATGGCGGCCTTGCCCATGTCCGGCAGCTGGTTGACGGAGTCGACGGTCTGCTGGACGACGTCACCGAGGGTCTTGCCGGCCTGCAGGGCATATCCCCACATCGTGAGGAACACGTGCGCGATGACCAGGCTCAGGGTGTACCGGCCGGTCATCGCGTGCCAGCGCGCCACCCGGTCGGAGCCCACCCGCCGCTCCAGCGCGGGCACCCGGGCCATCTGGAGCACCACCAGGGCCATCAGGTAGCCGGCGAGCAGCCCGGTGATCCGGCCGGCGTTGAGGATCCGCCCGGTGGTGTCGGAGACGGCCGGGGTGTTCTGCCACCACAGCCACAGCACCGCGGCGGCACCGGCCCACACGGCGAGGAGCAGCGGGACGGCGGGGGAGCGGCGCGGGCGGATGCGGCGCATGGTCTGACGCCGGGCGGCGCGGCCGCCTGACAGCGTGGTGGTCACGGTTCCTCCGGGGACGGGGGCAACGGTTCGTCGTGGTCCCTTGGCCCAGAGATACGTGCGGTGGCGGTCGTGTGTTCAGTCAGTACCGGGTGATCGCGGTGGGACCGCTCTCCGTCCCCACCGCGATGTGCGGCCTGCCCCGGGCCTTCGCCCACAGCAGGATCCGCCGCATGGCGTCCTCGGGCACCGACACACAACCCGCCGTCGGGCCCTCGCCCCTGACGTGCAGAAAGATGCCGGCCCCACGCCCGCGCACCGGCGGGTCGTAATTGAAGCCGATGACCAGCGCGTGCGCGTACAGCGGCCCGTACGACACCAGGTGCTCCGCCTCCTGCGCCCGGCAGTCGGCGGGCCGGGGCTCGGTCCAGCGGTTGTAGGAGGTGGAGTCGTTGTCCTGGCACCACCAGGAGCCCGGGAGCACCGGCCGGTACTTGTACGTGATGCCGGCCGGCGCCGCCTTGATGCCGAAGGCGTACGGCAGGCTGAAGAGCCCCGTCGGCGTGGTGTTCGTGCCCTGCTCGCGGGCCGCCCCCTCGACCAGCCCGTTCGCCCCGAACCGGGCCGGCGCCGAACCGGCCGCGACCCAGCGCCCGTCCAGCCGGTCCCACCAGGTGACGGTCCCCGTCGTCGCGCCGGCCTCCGGCGCCACGGCGGTGATCAGCTGACTGCCGCCGCCGGTGTCGGCCATGCGGTCGGGCAGCACGTCCCCCTCGGCGGGGGCGGCACCGAGGAGGCAGGCGCAGACGAGGACGGACACGGCGGCGGCGACGGCGGGGCGCATGCCCCGACGCTAACGGGGGCTTTGCGCACCGGCAGTTCGGATGGTCCGTTCGGGCCCGAAGGTCACCCCGCGCGCCGGTGCGGCGCCCGAGCGGCGGTTCACATCGGACGGCCCTCGTGGCTCAGGGGAGTCAGCGGCAGCGGCACCCCCGGCAGCCCGTCGAGGCTCGTGGCGATGTGGTCCTTGCTCGCGAAGTAGGCGCTCAGCGACGCGGTGTCCTCGCGCGCGAAGCGCCGGCCGTGCAGCTCTCGGTCGCCGTCGTACGTCATCAGCGGCACCGCGAAGCCACAGCTGTCGCGGACCAGTTCGGCCGTCACGACGACGATCGCGCGCAGGCCGTGCGCGCTCGGGTCGATGTCCGGGAAGTGGGCGAGCAGTTCCCCGAAGCGCGGGTCGTCGCGGAAGACGGGCTCGCCGCGCCCGTGCACCCGGACGATGTTCGGCGGGCCCTGGAAGGCGCACCACATGAGGGTGATCCGCCCGTTCTCCCGCAGGTGCGCGACCGTCTCCGCGTTGGAGCCCGCGAAGTCGAGGTAGGCGACCGTGAGTTCGTCGAGCACCACGAACGAGCCCTTGAGGCCCTTGGGGGAGAGGTTGACCGTGCCCTCGCCGGAGAGCGGGGCGGTCGCGGTGAAGAAGAGGGGCTGCTCCTCGATGAACGAACGGAGCCTGCCGTCTATGCGCTCATACGTCTTTCCCATGGCAAGTGATTATCCGCGAAATTAGTTTGTCTGCCTAAAGGATGAGGACCGTGGCCGCCCCGGCCGGCGCTCAAGCGGGGCGGCCACAGCGCCTGTCACGTCACCGGGTGAACGCGCAGGCGGCTCGGGGGGTCAGCCCCTGGGGCCCGACGGCCATGGGGCGGCAGCGGTGCCTCGGTAGGGGCCTGGGCATGCAAAAGCCTCGCTAGGGGTGGTGTGGCCGGTGGGGTGCCGGTCTTCGGTGACCGGTGGGGTGCCGGTCCTCGGTGAGAGGTACGGGAAAGCGATTTCGGATGTTCAGCCGAGTGGCGATTCACCTCACCGGCGGTGACCGGATTGACGAACCATGCAGACTGCTGCATACTCATGCATGTCAGCGAATGCAGTGTGAGGAGAAACCCGTGACCGAGCGCGTCGTACTCGCCTACTCAGGCGGTCTGGACACCTCCGTCGCCATCGGCTGGATCGCCGAGGAGACCGGCGCCGAGGTCATCGCCGTTGCCGTGGACGTCGGCCAGGGCGGCGAGGACCTGGATGTCATCCGCAAGCGCGCCCTCGCCTGCGGTGCCGTCGAGGCCGAGGTCGCGGACGCCAAGGACGAGTTCGCCGAGGAGTACTGCCTCCCGGCGATCAAGGCCAACGCCCTCTACATGGACCGCTACCCGCTGGTCTCCGCCCTCTCCCGGCCCACGATCGTCAAGCACCTCGTCGCCGCCGCCAAGAAGCACGGCGCCACCACGGTCGCCCACGGCTGCACCGGCAAGGGCAACGACCAGGTCCGCTTCGAGGCCGGCATCGTCGCCCTCGCCCCCGACCTGAAGTGCATCGCCCCGGTCCGTGACTACGCGATGACCCGCGACAAGGCCATCGCGTTCTGCGAGGAGAAGGACCTCCCGATCGCGACGACCAAGAAGTCGCCGTACTCGATCGACCAGAACGTCTTCGGCCGTGCCGTCGAGACGGGCTTCCTGGAGGACATCTGGAACGCCCCGATCGAGGACATCTACGAGTACACCCAGAACCCGGCGACCCAGCGTGACGCCGACGAGGTGGTCGTCACCTTCAAGGAGGGCGTCCCGGTCGCCGTCGACGGCAAGCCCGTCACCGTGCTCCAGGCGATCCAGCAGCTCAACGAGCGCGCCGGCGCCCAGGGCATCGGCCGGATCGACATGGTCGAGGACCGTCTCGTCGGCATCAAGTCCCGCGAGGTGTACGAGGCCCCCGGAGCGATCGCGCTGATCACCGCCCACCAGGAACTGGAGAACGTCACCGTCGAGCGCGAGCTGGCCCGCTACAAGCGCCAGGTCGAGCAGCGCTGGGGCGAGCTGGTCTACGACGGCCTGTGGTTCTCCCCGCTCAAGCGCGCTCTGGACGGCTTCATCAACGAGGCCAACCAGCACGTGTCCGGCGACGTCCGGATGACCCTGCACGGCGGCCGCGCCGTGGTCACCGGGCGGCGCTCCGAGAGCTCGCTGTACGACTTCAACCTCGCGACCTACGACACGGGCGACACGTTCGACCAGGCCGCGGCCAAGGGCTTCATCGACATCTACAGCCTGTCGTCGAAGATCGCCGCCAAGCGCGACCTCGCCTGACCGGTTCAGGCCTTCGGGTCACCTCGCGCGCATCGGACTGACAGCCGCCTCCTCGCCTGCAAGGGTGAGGAGGCGGTCGCACAGCGGCGGCCGCACGGGCGGCCGAGGCCCACAGACAACCTCCGAGGAGCAACGCAAGTGAGCAGCAACAGCGGTGACGTACGGCTCTGGGGCGGCCGTTTCGCCGACGGCCCCGCCGAGGCCCTGGCGAAGCTGTCCGCGTCCGTCCACTTCGACTGGCGGCTCGCGCCCTACGACATCGCCGGCTCGCGCGCCCACGCCCGCGTGCTGCACAAGGCGGGCCTGCTCACCGATGACGAGCTGAGCCGGATGCTCGACGGGCTCGACCGGCTCGAAGCGGACGTGGCCGCGGGCGACTTCGTAGGCACCATCGCCGACGAGGACGTCCACACCGCCCTGGAGCGCGGCCTGCTGGAGCGCCTCGGCCCGGACCTCGGCGGCAAGCTGCGCGCCGGCCGCTCGAGGAACGACCAGGTGGCGACGCTCTTCCGGATGTACCTGCGCGACCACGCCCGCACCGTCGGCGGCCTGATCGCCGACCTCCAGGACGCCCTGATCGGCCTCGCCGAGGCCCACCCGGACGTCGCCATGCCCGGCCGCACCCACCTCCAGCACGCCCAGCCGGTGCTCTTCGCCCACCACGTCCTCGCACATGTGCAGTCCCTGTCCCGGGACGCCGAGCGCCTGCGCCAGTGGGACGAGCGGACGGCCGTGTCGCCGTACGGCTCGGGCGCCCTCGCGGGCAGCAGCCTCGGCCTGGACCCGGAGGCGGTCGCGAGGGACCTCGGCTTCGAGCACGGCAGCGCCGCCAACTCCATCGACGGCACGGCATCCCGGGACTTCGTCGCCGAGTTCGCCTTCATCACCGCGATGATCGGAGTGAACCTCTCCCGGATCGCCGAGGAGGTCATCATCTGGAACACGAAGGAGTTCTCCTTCGTGACCCTGCACGACGCCTTCTCCACCGGCTCGTCGATCATGCCGCAGAAGAAGAACCCGGACATCGCGGAGCTGGCACGCGGCAAGTCCGGCCGGCTGATCGGCAACCTGACCGGCCTGATGGCCACCCTCAAGGCGCTCCCGCTCGCGTACAACCGCGACCTCCAGGAGGACAAGGAGCCGGTCTTCGACTCCATCGACCAGCTGGAGATCCTGCTCCCCGCGTTCACCGGCATGATGGCCACCCTCACCGTGCACCGCGAGCGCATGGCGGAGCTGGCGCCGGCCGGCTTCTCGCTGGCCACGGACATCGCGGAGTGGCTGGTCAAGCAGGGCGTGCCCTTCCGGGTGGCGCACGAGGTGGCCGGTGAGTGCGTGAAGGCCGCCGAGGCCGAGGGCAAGGAACTGGACGAGCTGACCGACGAGCAGTTCGCGAAGATCTCCGCCCACCTCACCCCCGAGGTCCGCACCGTCCTCAACGTCCCGGGCGCCCTCGCTTCCCGCGACGGCCGCGGCGGTACGGCCCCCAGCGCCGTCGCGATCCAGCTGGCCGAGGTGAAGAGGGACGTGGCGGCCCAGCACGAGTGGGCGACGGCCGGCAAGCGGTAGGGCAACGCCCCGCAGTCCCCGGGGCGAAGGTCATCGCGGGTTACGTTGGTCGCAAGCCGTACCGGAGCCGACCGAACGGAGCCCGCGATGCCCTTCGCCCGACTGGCCACAGCGACGACCCCCACCTGCCACATCGGACTGGGTCTCGCCGCCGTCGGCCGCCCCGGCTACATCAACCTCGCCCGGGAGCGGGACCTCGGGGAGGACCGCGGCGTCGAGACGTTGCGCGCCCGCACCCATGAGCTCCTCGACGCCGCCTACGCCCAGGGGGTGCGCTACTTCGACGCCGCCCGCTCGTACGGCCGCTCCGAGGAGTTCCTCGCCGACTGGCTGAACGCGCACCCGGAGGCCGACGACGTCGTCGTCGGCAGCAAGTGGGGCTACACCTACACCGCCGACTGGTCCACGGACGCCGAGCAGCACGAGGTGAAGGACCACGGCCTCGCCACCTACGTGCGGCAGCGCGCCGAGAGCGCCGAACTGCTCGGCGACCGGCTCGACCTCTACCAGATCCACTCGGTGACCCCGGACAGCCCCGCCCTCACCGACAGGCAACTGCACGCCGCACTCGCCGAGGCCGCCGCGCAGGGCCTGACCATCGGCTTCTCCACCAGCGGTCCCGCGCAGGCGGAGGCGATCCGGGCGGCCCTGAAGGTCACGGTCGACGGCGAGCCCCTCTTCCGCACCGTCCAGTCCACGTTCAACGCCCTGGAGACCTCGGCCGCCCACGCCCTCGCCGAGGCCCATGACGCCGGACTGACGGTGATCGTCAAGGAAGGCATGGCCAACGGCCGGCTCGCGGAGCCCTACGCGCCGGGCGGCCTGAAGGCCGTCGCCGCGGAGACGGGCCTGGGCTGCGACGCCGTCGCCCTCGCACTGATCCTGAGCAGGCCGTGGGCGGGCGTGGTCCTCTCCGGCGCCGCGACCACCGGCCAGCTCGCCTCGAACCTGCACGCCGCCGTCGTGGACCTCGACGACGACCAGCTGGCACGGCTCGCCGTCCTCGCCGAGGATCCTCGGGTCTACTGGGAGCGACGCGGGGAGCTGCCCTGGCACTGAGACCGGCCGTCTCCCGACACGTGGTATCGACCGCGGGGCCGTGAGTCACACACGCCCAGGATGAGACAAAAATGTCTCACGTGGGCTATGGTTGTCTCATGGCCGTCGATCGAGAGTACGTACTGCGCACCGCCGCAGCCCTGCTGACCCGGAGATCCACCGCGACCATGGACGAGGTCGCGAAGGCCGCCGGAATCAGCCGGGCCACACTGCACCGCCAGTTCGCCGGGCGTGACGCGCTGGTCCGGGCGCTGGAGGCGCACGGCCTCGCCGAGTGCGAGGCCGCCCTGGCGGCGGCGCGGCTGGACGAGGGCAGCGCGAGCGACGCCGTACGGCGGCTGGTGCGGGAGATCGAGCCCGCGGCCGGACTCGTCGCCTTCCTCTACACCGAGAACCAGCTGTTCGAGGGTGACGAGCAGAACGAGGGCTGGGACCGGCTCGACGCCCGGATCTCGGCGCTGTTCCGGCGCGGCCAGGATGCCGGCGAATTCCGCATCGACCTGACCCCCGCCTGGCTCACCGAGGCCCTCTACGGCCTGATCGCGGCCGGCGCCTGGTCCGTCCACGACGGCAGGGTCGCCGCGAACGACTTCCAGAACATGATCGTCGAGCTGCTGCTCGGCGGCGCCACACGGAGAGAGGAATCATGACCAGCACCCTGCGGCCGGCGAACGCGAACGAGGCGGTGAAGCGCCCCGGCCGCTGGCTCGCGCTGTCCGTACTCGTGCTCGCCGTGCTGCTGGTGGCCGTCGACGCCACCGTGCTAGGCCTCGCGACCCCCTACATATCCGAGGACCTGAGCCCGTCCGGCACCCAGCTGCTGTGGATCGGTGACGTCTACTCCTTCGTCATCGCCGGTCTGCTCGTCTCCATGGGCAGCCTCGGCGACCGCGTCGGGCGCAAGCGGATCCTGCTGATCGGCGCCACGGCGTTCGGCGCGGTGTCCGTGCTCAACGCCTACGCGACCACCCCCGAGATGCTGATCCTGGCCCGGGCGCTGCTCGGTGTCGCGGGCGCGACCCTGATGCCGGCCACGCTCGCCCTGATCCGCAACCTCTTCCACGACCCGCGCGAGCGCAGCCTCGCCATCGGTATCTGGGGCGCCACCGCGTCGGCCGGTACGGCGGTCGGCCCGATCGTCGGCGGTTTCCTGCTGGAGCACTTCTGGTGGGGCTCCGTCTTCCTGATCAACCTGCCCGTGATGGCGGTCCTCGTCCTTGTCGGCGTCAAGCTGCTGCCCGAGTCCAAGAACACCAGTCCCGGCCCGTGGGACCTGCTCAGCGTCCTGCTGTCGCTGGTCGGCATGATCGCCGCGGTGTACGCGGTCAAGGAGGCCGCGACGCACGGGTTCGGCTGGGAGAGCGTCGCCGCGGGCCTGCTGGGCGCCGCCGCGCTCCACGGCTTCGTCCGGCGTCAGTTCACCCTGCCGGCCCCGCTGCTGGACATGCGCCTGTTCCGCAACCGCGGCTTCAGTGGTGCGGTGCTCGCCGACCTGCTGACCGTCCTCGGCATGTCCGGCCTGGTCTTCTTCCTCTCGCAGTACCTGCAACTGGTGCAGGGCAGGCGCCCGTTCGAGGCGGGTCTGGCCGAACTGCCCGCCGCGATCGGCGCGGTGGCGGCCGGTCTGGTCGCAGGGCGGGCGGCCCGGCGGTACTCGGTGCGGGCGGTGGTCGCGGGCGGACTCGCCGCCGTCGGCCTGGCGCTGGCCGCGCTGACCCTGCTCGGCCAGCACACCGGGTACCCGCTGCTCGGCACCGCGCTGCTGGTCGTCGGTGTCGGCGCCGGGTTCTCGTTCACGGTGACCGCCGACGTGATCCTCGCGTCCGTGCCCAAGGAGCAGGCGGGTGCCGCGTCGGCCGTCTCCGAGACGGCGTACGAACTCGGCGCGGCCCTCGGTATCGCCCTTCTCGGCTCGGTCGTGACCGGCGTGTACAAGGGCTTCACCGCGCCGGCGGGCACCCCGGAGGCCGCCCACGAGTCACTGGGCGGAGCCGTCGAGGTGGCCGCGGGACTCCCGGCCCACACCTCCGAGGCCCTGCTGGAAGCGGCCCGTCAGTCCTTCGTGGACGGCCTGACCCTCGCCTCAGGCGTGGGCGCGACGGTACTGCTGGCGGCGGCGGCAGCGGCATGGATCCTGCTCCGAGGCCAGAAGCTGGAAGACACGACGTGACCCACCGCCGCACAACGCCCGGCAAACCCCGCTGACCGCGCCGACGCGGGACGCCGGGCAAACCCCGCTGACGGCGCCGACGAAGAGGGGTGCGGGGAACTGCGCGGCAAGCCCCGACCCACCCGCGGCCGAAAACCCACCGCGCGCCCCACGACCCGCCCCACCCCGCGGAGCTACGCCGCTGTCTTGGCCTTCGTGGCGTACATGTCCACATACTCCTGTCCCGACAGCCGCATGACCTCCGTCATCACGGAGTCCGTCACGGCCCGCAGTACGTACCGGTCCCGGTCCATCCCGTCGTACCGCGAGAACTCAAGCGCCTCACCGAAACGCACCGTCACGCGGGCGGGGCGGGGAAACCCGGCCCCGCCGGGCTGGATCCGGTCCGTCCCGATCATGGCGAACGGGACGACCGGAGCCCCGGTCATCAGGGTGAGCCGGGCGATGCCGGTACGACCCCGGTACAGACGGCCGTCGGGCGAGCGGGTGCCCTCGGGGTAGATGCCGAAGACCCGGCCCTCCTCCAGGATCCGGCGCCCGGTCATCAGTGCCGCGACCCCACCCTTGCCGCCGTCGCGGTCGACCGGGATCATGCCGACGCCGGTGAAGAACCACGCCATCAGCCGGCCCTTGAGGCCCTTGCCGGTGACGTACTCGTCCTTGCCGATGAAGAAGACCTGACGGTCGCAGACCAGCGGCAGGATCATCGAGTCGATGAACGTGAGGTGATTGCCGGCCAGGATCACCGGACCGTCGCCCGGGATGTGCTCCACACCCTCCACCCGAGGGCGGAACATCAGGCGCATGGTCGGACCGAGCACTGCCTTGATGAGCGCGAAGCGGGACAACGGGCCCTCCGGGGTCAACGGATTCGGTATGAGTCTGTGCAGGTGAGGACGATACTCGCGGCCCCCGGGCAAGCGCACATCGGGGACATCGGGTTCACCGAGGTCTTACGCACTGTTGACGTACGTTCACCTGCGGTGGCGTGTCGCAGCCTACGCGTAACCCGGCGGCGAAGATGTGACCGACATCGCGTGGAGCCGGTACCGACCGGCTACCCGGCGCCGCGCCGCCGAAGCCGACGGCTCGTCACCTCGGCCGAAGATACGGTCCTCATACGACATCCGTCGTCATCCACGCGTTCGAAATGAAGCCTCCCGGCCGACACGTCGACACCCCTACGATCTGCCAGCACCACCGACTTTCTCGGCAAGGAGGCCGCTGATGGCAACGCAGGAGTCCAACGAGCAGGAGCAGGCGCGCACCGGGCGGCGCGCGCTGCTCGGAGCTGCGATGCTCGGCGCGGGCGGAGCGGTCCTCGGTCTGTCCGGCACGGCGAGAGCCGATGCGCGTCATGGAGGCCGAGGAATGAACAGCCTGCCCGTGCCGACGATCGTCGGCCACCGCGGTGCCAGCGGTTACCGTCCCGAGCACACCCTCGGCTCGTACCAGCTGGCCCTCGACATGGGTGCCGACATCGTGGAGGCCGGCGACCTGGTGCCCACCAAGGACGGTCACCTCGTCTGCCGGCACGAGCCCGAGATCGGCGGCACCACGGACGTCGCCGACCACCCCGAGTTCGCCGCCCGCAGGACCACGAAGATGCTGGACGGCGTCTCCACCACCGGCTGGTTCACCGAGGACTTCACCCTCGCCGAGCTGAAGACCCTGCGCGCCACCGAGCGCATCCCGGCCAACCGCCCGCACAACACCCTCTACGACGGCCGCTGGGAGATCCCCACCTTCGAGGAGGTGCTCCGGTGGCAGGACGAGCAGGCCCGCAAGCGCGGCAAGGAGGTCTGGATCTACCCCGAGCTCAAGCACCCCACCTACTTCCGCAAGCTGGGCCTCTCCCTGGAGGAGCGGGTCGCCAAGGTGCTGCGCAAATACCGCAAGGACCGCTGGAACTCGCCGGTCATCCTCCAGTCCTTCGAGCCGACCAGCGTCCAGCGCCTGCACAAGCTGGTCGACAACCCGCTCGTCGTGCTGCTGTCCGGTGCCACCACCCGTCCCTGGGACTTCGTGGAGACCGGTGACCCGCGTACCGTCGCCGACCTGATCAAGCCGGCCGGCCTGCGCGAGATCGCCTCCTACGCCCAAGGCATCGGCCCCACGCTCGACCTGGTCATCCCGAGGGACGCCGCCGGCAACCTCACCAGGCCGACCACCCTCGTCGCCGACGCCCACAAGGTCGGCCTCAAGCTGCACCCCTACACGATGCGCAACGAGAACCCGTTTCTGCCCGCGAACTTCCGCGAGGGCACCGACGCGGACGCCTACGGAGACGTCTTCGGCGCCTACAAGGCGTACTTCGCCACCGGCATCGACGGCATCTTCACAGACCAGCCCGACACCGGCCTGCTGGCCCGCGAGGACTTCGTCAACAACTGAACCGCCCCACCCCGCTGGGGTGACAGCCGGCCGCCCGGGCAACCCACCGCCCGGGCGGCCGCGTCGTGCCGCATATGACGCACGATCTGCTCTCCGCACTGCGCCCCCTGCTCGCCGCCGAGGCCTCGGCCGAGGCGCACGCCGCCGGCGCCGAACCCGGTGACCTGGAACAGGCGGTCTGGCTCCGCCTGCTGGAACTCCTCGACTCGGGCGGCCCGCCCCGCGACCCCGAGCGCTGGCTGCGCCGCGCCGTCCGCTCCGAGGCCCGCCGCTCCCGCCGTACGACCCGGCATGAACGCCCGTACGGCACCGAGCCCGCCGACGAGACCGACCGCACCCCCGAACAGCTCGTCCTCACCGCTTCCCGCACCCGTGCCCTGCGCGCCGCGGTGCGCCGGCTGCCCGGCCGTTGCCCCGCCCTTCTGGAAGCGTTGATGTCCCCCAAGGACCTCACATACCGGGAGATCGCGGGGGAGTTGGGTATCTCACAGGGGAGTCTCGGGCCGGAACGTTCCAGATGTCTGGGATGTCTGCGTCGATTGCTTGCCGCGGAGGTTGCGGCTCGCGGAGCACGGGGATAGGAGTGAGGGACAACAGGCAACAGGTGAGCGGGAGGCGTGCACACATGGGCATGAGCGTGATCATCTCCGAGGCGACCGACCAGGACGTCGAGCAGATCTTCAAGCTGCAGTACCTGTGCTTCCAGAGCGAAGCGGCGCTGTACGGCAACTACCGCATCGACCCTCTCGTCCAGACGCTCGATTCGGTCCGTCAGGAGGTCGCCGAGGACTGCGTCTTCGTGGCCCGGCTCGGCGACGAGGTGATCGGCTCGGTGCGCGGTGCGATCACCGACGACGGCGCGGCGGCCATCGGCCGCCTCTGCGTCCACCCCCGCCTCCAGGGCCACGGCATCGGCGCCCGCCTCCTGAACGCGGCCGAGTCGGCCCTCGCGGAGCACCGCGGCGCCAAGAAGTTCCGCCTCCACACCGGCCACCGCAGCGAGGGCAACCTCCGCCTCTACCGCAAGGTCGGTTACGAGACGGTGGGCACCTCGCAGGGCACGGACGGCGTCCCCATGATCGTCCTGGAGAAGCGGGCGGGCGCGTACGTGACGACGGCCTGAGCCGCGAGGCCCCTCAGGCGCTCCGCGCCGCCTTGCGCAGCCACCACAGCGCCGAAACCGGCAACAGCACCGGGATGAACAAGTAGCCCATGCCGAAGTCGGACCACACGGTCGCGTCCGGGAACGCCGACGGCTCGACCAGCGTCCACGTGCCGACGACCAGCACACCCACCAGCTCGGCGGCGCAGCAGACCTGCGCCGCCCTGCGGGCCGTCTCCCCACCGCGCACCAGCGTGTACGTGATGAACCCGTACACGATCCCCGCCAGCGCCGAAAGGGAATAGGCGAGCGGCGCGTGGTCGAACTCAGTGGCGATCTGGTACGCGGACCGGGAGACGGCGCCCACGACCATCACGCCGTACAGCCACACCAGCAGCACCCCGGGCCCGCTGATCAGCCGCGTCCTGGCCGTCATGGCCACCTCAGCCTCCCCAGATGTCATAGAGCCGCACCTCCAGCACGGCGAGCACCACGCCACCCGCGGCGACCGTCACCGAACCCCACTTCGACCGCTCGGCCAGCGACATGAACCCGGCGGCCGGGACGCAGGCGAACGCGCCCAGCAGATACGCCACGAAGATCGTCGTCCCCTGGGCCGGCTCCTCGCCGCGCGCCAGCTGCACGATGCCGATCACCAACTGCGCCAACGCCAGCACCGACACCACGGCCATCCCGATGAAGTGCCAGTCCTTCGTCGGCTGATCGCGGTACGCGGCCCAGCCGCACCACGCGCCGAGCAACAGCGCGGCGACCGCGGTCGCCACCGTCAGGGCATCAAGCATGGAGCGACCCTATTACGGGCCAAAAGGCCTGATGCGGCCGCCCCCGGGGTCCCCCGTAGGGTCGAGGACATGAAGATCCGCGCACAGGCCCTCCTGTTCGACAACGACGGCACCCTCGTCTCCTCCCTCGAATCCGTCCACCGCTGCTGGACCCGCTGGGCGGGGGAGTACGGCATCACGGCCGAGCGCTTCGCGCGGGTCGAACTGCACGGCCGGACCGCGGCCGAGATAGCCGCCGATCTGCTGCCGTCCGAGAGCGTGCCGGAGGCGGTCGCGCGGATCGAGGCGCTGGAGGTGGAGGACGTGCCCAACGGCGGTGTGCGCCTGCTCCCCGGCACGTACGACTTCCTCACCGCCCTGCCCGCCGACCGCTGGGCCGTCGTCACCTCCGCCACCCGCCGCCTGGCCGAGGCCCGCCTCGACGCCGTCGGCATCCTGCCGAAGACGCTGGTCGCCGCAGACGACGTCACCCGGGGCAAGCCCGACCCGCAGCCCTACCTGCTCGGCGCCCGCGCGCTGGGCGTGGACCCGGCCGCCTGCGTCGTCTTCGAGGACGCCCCCGCCGGACTGCGGGCCGGGCGCGCCGCCGGGATGACCACCGTGGCCTTGGCCACAACCCACCCCGCCCACGAACTGAGCGCCGACCTGGTGGTCGAGGACCTGTCGGCCCTTTCCGTGCTGGTCACCGCCGACGGCGTGGAGATCTCCGTCCGGAACTGAGGACCGTCCACCGCTGTCCGCAATGCGGACAGCGGTTCCTGATTGCCTCCGTACGTCTGCTTTACTGATCGCATGACCACGACGAACAGCCGCATCCCTGCGACCGAGGCGACCCTCACGCCCGGCGCCGGCTGTATGTGTCGTCGAATGTGCGCCTTCTAGAGGGCCCCCGCACTCCCTGAGCCTCGCGCCCCGAAGCGAGCCGCCGTGGCATGTCCGTACCTCCTCCGCCGTACGTGACCCCCTTGCCCCGCGCACCTCTTCCCTTCCGTACCAGGGCACACCCACGCCCGCGTACTCGACAGTGACGGAAACCCACGTGATCACCACATCGGGCCTGACGAAGATCTACCGGCCGCACCGCCCCGGTGGCCGCGAGGTCACCGCGTTGGACGGCGTCGATCTGCACGTCCGCGAAGGCGAGGTCTACGGCGTCATCGGCCAGTCCGGCGCCGGCAAGTCCTCGCTGATCCGCTGCGTCAACCTCCTGGAGCGCCCCACCTCCGGCACGGTCACCGTCGCCGGCCAGGACCTCACCGCCCTCGCCGGGCGCGGTCCGCGCGCGGGACGGGAACTCCGCCGGGCGCGCAGCCACATCGGGATGGTCTTCCAGCACTTCAACCTGCTGTCCTCCCGGACCGTCCAGGACAACGTCGAGCTGCCGCTGGAGATCCTCGGCAAGGCCGGGAAGGAACGTTCCCGCAAGGCGCTCGAACTGCTCGACCTGGTCGGCCTCGCCGACAAGGCGAAGGCCTACCCCGCCCAGCTCTCCGGCGGCCAGAAGCAGCGCGTCGGCATCGCCCGCGCCCTGGCCGGCGACCCCAAGGTGCTGCTCTCCGACGAGGCCACCAGCGCCCTCGACCCCGAGACCACCCGCTCGATCCTCAAGCTGCTGCGCGACCTGAACCAGCAGCTCGGCCTGACCGTCCTGCTCATCACCCACGAGATGGACGTCGTCAAGAGCGTCTGCGACTCGGCGGCCCTGATGGAGAACGGCCGCATCGTCGAGTCCGGCACGGTGAGCGAGCTGCTCGCCACCCCGGGCTCGGAGCTGGCCGCCGCGCTCTTCCCGGTGGGCGGCGAGGCCTCCGCCGACGACCGCACCGTCCTCGACGTCACCTTCCACGGTGAGTCCGCCACGCAGCCGGTCATCTCCCAGCTGGCCCGCACGTACAACATCGACATCTCCATCCTGGGCGCCGCGATCGACACCGCCGGCGGCCTCCAGGTCGGCCGGATGCGCATCGAACTGCCCGGCCGCTACGAGGACAACGTCGTGCCGATCGGCTTCCTGCGCGAACAGGGCCTGCAGATCGATGTACCGGGTGCCGCGGTCGACGCGCCCCTGCTGGTCAAGGAAGGTGCCAAGTGACCTGGTCCGAGATGCGGCCCCTGCTGGAGCAGGCCTGTACCGAAACGCTGGTCATGGTCGGTTGGTCCACCCTGATCGCCGTCGTCGTCGGCCTGCCGATCGGCGTCCTGCTCGTCCTCACGGACAAGGGCGGCCTGCTGCAGAGCACCGCGCTGAACAAGGTCATCGGGCAGATCGTGAACGTCGGCCGCTCGCTGCCCTTCATCATCCTGATGGTGGCGCTGATGAGCTTCACCCGCTGGGTCACCGGCACCACCATCGGCAGCGGGGCCGCCATCGTGCCGCTCGCCATCGGCGGCATCCCGTTCTTCGCCCGCCTCGTCGAGACGGCCGTCCGCGAGGTGGACCACGGACTGGTCGAGGCCGTCCAGTCGATGGGCGGCAACAACTGGACCATCGTCCGCAAGGTCCTCGTCCCCGAGGCCCTGCCGTCCCTGATCGCGTCCACCACGACCACGGTCATCGCCCTCATCGGCTACTCGGCGATGGCCGGCACCGTCGGCGGCGGCGGACTCGGCGACCTCGCCGTCCGCTACGGCTACCAGCGCTTCGAAACCGGACTGATGTGGATCACGGTGGCCGTGCTCGCCGTCGTCATCTCCCTCATCCAGTTCGCCGGCGACTGCACGGCCCGCTCCCTGCACCACCGCGGCGCCCGCTCCGGCCCCGGCCCCAAGCTCCGCCTGCTGAAGGCGAAGGAACCGGCCGTGGCCGACGTGGACAAGGTCGCGTAACCCCCAGAACGCCCCGCACACCACCGCGGGGTCGCACCACCCTTAAGGAAAGGCACTTTTCGTGCGTAACACCGCCAAGATCACCGCCGCCGCCCTCGCCGCCGGAGCCCTCACCTTCGGGCTCACCGCCTGCGGCTCGGGCCAGGACGCCGCATCCGACACCTCGGGACCGCTGGTCGTCGCCGCGACGCCCGTCCCGCACGCCCAGGTCCTCGACTACGTCAAGGACAACCTGGCCGAGAAGGCGGGCCTGGACCTCGAAGTCAAGGAGTTCACCGACTACGTCACGCCGAACACGGCGACGGAGGACGGCTCGGTGGGCGCCAACTACTTCCAGACCGAGCCCTATCTCGAGGACTTCAACAAGAAGAACGGCACCCACCTGGTGTCCGTCGCCTCCGTGCACCTCGAGCCGCTCGGCCTGTACTCCGAGAAGACCGACAAGGTCGGCGGCCTGAAGAACGGCGCGACCATCGCCGTCCCCAACGACACCGTCACCGAGGCGCGCGCCCTCCAGCTGCTCGCCGCCAACGGACTGCTCACCCTCAAGGACGGCGTCGGTACCTCGGCCACCACCGCCGACATCACCGAGAACCCGAAGAACCTCAAGTTCAAGGAGCTGGAGGCGGCCCTGACGCCCCGCGCCCTGAAGGACGTCGACGCGGCCGTGATCAACGGCAACTACGCCCTGGAGGCGGACCTCGAGCCGGCCCAGGACGCGCTCGTCCTGGAGTCCCCCGACAACAACCCGAACGTCAACCTCCTCGTCGTCAAGGAGGGCAACGAGGACGACCCGCGCGTGAAGAAGCTCGCGAAGCTCCTCACCTCCCCCGAGGTCAAGAAGTTCATCGAGAAGGAGTACGCCGGCTCGGTCATCGCCTCCTTCTGAGCCACGCCGCCCTTCGTGCGCACCCGGGGTTCACTCCCTCACACGGAGTGGACCCCGGGTGTGTGGTTGAGTGCTTTCATGCTGCATGCTGGGCAGTTCAGCAGTCCCTGACGGTTCGAAGGTTACGGAGCGACGTCATGACGAGCACCTTCCCCAGCGTCTCCATCAGCACGGAGCGGTTGGTGCTGCGTCCGCTCGACGAGGACGACGTGCCCGCCCTCGCCGAGATGATGAACGACGAGCAGGTCGTCGCCTGGACCGACGTGCGGCTGCCCTTCACGGAGGACAGCGCGCACGCCTGGATCACCGAACAGGCACCCACCGAGCGCGCCCGGGGACGCGGCGTCGCCCTCGCCGTCACCGAGTTCCTCACCCAGCGCCTGGTCGGCGTGGTCCAGCTGACGCGCACCAACTGGCACGTACGCTCCACCGAACTGTCGTACGTCGTCGCTCCCTGGGCCCGCGGCGAGGGCTACGCCTCCGAGGCCGCGCTCGCCACCGCCCAGTGGCTCTTGAACGACCAGAAGTTCGAACGCATCGAATTGCGCACCGCGGCCGACAACACCGCCTCCCAGCAGGTCGCCCAGAAGATCGGCTGCATCAGCGAGGGCGTCCTGCGCGGCGCCTGCATAGCGCGCACCCGCACCGACGACGGCCCCTGGACCGAGGTGCGCACCGACTACATCGTGTGGAGCCTGCTGCCCGAGGACCTGGAGGGCGCGGGCGAGCAGCTGGCGGACACCGGCGGATTCACGTCGTACTCGGACTGGAACTGAGCGCAGCGGGGAAGGCGCCCGAGCGCGCCCGCACGGCACCAGGTACTCTCACGGAGCCCGCCCGCCCGCGGGCTGCCCCCGACGACCTGCGCAAACCCCCAGGAGACTGACGACGATGGCCGACCGGGTCACGGTGATCGGCTGGGACGGCTCTCCACTGACCGCCGCGGCACACGGCGCCCTGGGCGCCGCCACCCTCGTGGCCGGTGCCGGACACCACCTGGTACTGCCCGAGGTGCCGCCCGGCGCCGAACGCATCCGGCTCGGCAGCGTCGCCCTCGCCGCCCGCCGGATCGCCGCCCATCGCGGCACCGCCGTGGTGTTCGCCGACGGCGACCCCGGCTTCTTCGGAGTCGTCCGCACCCTGCGCGCCCCCGAGTTCGGCCTGGAGGTCGAGGTCGTCCCCGCCGTCTCGTCCGTGGCCGCCGCCTTCGCGCGCGCGGGCATGCCCTGGGACGACGCCCAGGTGGTCGTCGCACACCCCCGCACCCTGCGGCGCGCGGTGAACGTATGCCGCGCCCACACCAAGGTCGCGGTCCTCACCTCACCCGGCGCCGGCCCCGCGGAACTCGGTCTGCTCCTCGACGGCATCCACCGCACGTTCGTCATCTGTGAGGAACTGGGCACCGCCCGCGAGCAGGTAACCGTCGTCACCTCCGACAAGGCCGCCGACCACACCTGGCGCGACCCGAACGTCGTCATCGTCATCGGCGGTCCCGCCGCGGCGCAGGAGGGCGGCGGCTGGATCGCCGGCCGCGACACCGGTGCGGGTGTCCGCGGCTGGACCCTGCCGCCCGAGGCGTACGGCGGTGGCCTGGGCGAGGGCGAGACCGAACCGCTGCGCGCGGCCCAACTCGCCCGGCTCGGACCCCGCGTCGGCGACCTCGTGTGGGACATCGGCTGCGGCAGCGGCGCCTTCGCCACCGAGGCCGCCCGGGCCGGCGCCGCCGTCATCGCCGTCGACCGGGACCACGGCGCCTGCGCCCGCACCGACGCCGCCGCGCGCCGCTTCGCGGTCCAGCTCCAGATCGTCCACGGCACCGCCCCGCACGTCCTGGAAAACCTGCCCGAACCCGACGTCGTGCGGGTGGGCGGCGGGGGAGCGGCCGTGGTGTCCGCGGTCGCCGACCGGCGCCCGCAGCGCATCGTCGCCCACGCCGCCACCCGAGACGCGGCCGAACTCGTCGGCCGTGCCCTCTCCGAGCACGGCTACGAGGCCGAGTGCGCCCTCCTGCAGTCCGTGGAACTCGACACGCGGTCCTGGACGGAGAAGGAGCGGAGCGTCGCGTTCCTGCTCACCGGGGTACTGCCCGATCGCGCCCCGTGATCCGCTTGTCGTACCGCGCGCGGTAGGCTGGCCGATCGTTGTACCGCACTCGGATGCCCGGCGCTTCGTCGGTCAATGTCCGGAAAACATGCTCGTTTTGGGGTGGGTGGGGTACGGCAAGACCCGAGGACGCGCAACGTGGCGCAGTCCACAGCGGGCCGTCGCGAATGAAGCTGACGCGACGGCGGAACGGCCGCGACAATGCCACTGAATGGCTTTGTCGCCTTTTCCGGCGGGTCGTTCGTGCCGCTGGGCACGCGCGCTCGTTCTTCACGGCGGGGCGGTCGGTGCGCCGTTCCGGGTGAGCTGGATGTAGGAGCATCAACCGATGGGCGAGGGGTTACGCATGACCGACACCGGCCAGGTCCCGGGCGAGGGGCTGCCGGAGAACGCAGGCCTGGCGGAACAGCCGGGCGTCTCCGTTCCCGGCGCGTACACCTACGTCTCCGAGGCGTCCGCCGAGGAGGAGGACCTGCTGCTCCCCGGCGCGCAGGGGGCTTGGGGCAACGAGGTGGCCCCGCCGCCGCCCGAGCCGGTCGTCGAGGCCCTCCACGAACCCGGCGCGCACGAGATGTCCGGACGTGACAGCGGCTCGGTCGACCTGACCGGAGTCCGCCTGCCGGGCCCGACGCCGGCCTCGCCGTCGCCCGCGCCCGCCGCCGCGCCGCGCCGCCCGCTGCACCTGGGCCCGCCGATTCCCGACGCCTCCGCGAGCCCGGTCCGCTCCCTCGCCGACCGCGGTCCCGCGGGCGCGCCCGTACGGCAAGTGGGGCCGCCCACCACCGGGCCCGAATACCTCGACGTCCCGCAGGTGCGGGAGATGCCGCAGCAGGGTGCGGTGCCGCAGGGTTCCCCGCCGTGGGGCGGCCCCCGGACCGCCGCGCCGCAGCCGACCGGGGCGCAGACGCCGGTGGGCGCGGAGGTGACGCCTGCGGAAACGGTTGTTCCGGTTGCTGTCCCGGCGGGGCAGGTGTACGAGCACGCACACGCCCAGGTCCAGGGCGAGGCGGCCGCGCAGGCTCAGGGCGAGGCTCAGGGCCAGCCCGAGGTGTACGCGCAGTCCGTGGCGCAGGGTGAGGCGCACGCGCAGTCGATGGCGCAGGGCCCCGCGCAGGGTGAGGCGCACGCGCAGTCGATGGCGCAGGTTCCTGCGCAGGGTGAGGCCCACGCGCAGGCCGAGGTGCCCCCGCCTGCCCCGGCGGAGGCGCACGGGCCGGCGGAGGCGCACGGGCCGGCGGAGGCGCAGGCGGTGTCGGAGCCGGTGGGTGCGGCGCAGGCCGCGATGGCGCGGATCGCTGCGGAGGCCGGAGCCTCCGGGACGCCCGGGTACGGCGACGCCCACGCCGCCGAGGCGGAGGCCGCCGCCGATCCGGCGTTCGGCCCCGAGGCGGACACCGAAGCGTCGGTTCCCGCACAGCAGGGCGCCGCGGACGCGCAGCCGTTCGTCCCCGACGCCGGTGAGCCTCCGAGCGCCCCGGTCGTCGCGGAGGAGGCGACGCCGAGCGCCGAGCCCGGGTCCACCCCAGAGCCGGAGCAGCTTCCCGGAGCCCCGGAGGGGGCGCCTGCCGACGGTGCCGAGGAAGCCCAGGCCGCCGCGCCGGCACTCGGCCCCGAATCCGTGTTGCAGCCGGACCACGACATGGCGCAGGTCCAGGACGCGGGTGCGGCCGAGCCCGCGCTCGCCCCCGAGGCGGCCCCCCTCGCGCCCGAACCCGCCCGGGCCCCGGAGCCCCAGGACGTCGCCGAGCCGCTCACACCGGCCGCCGCCGAATCCGCGCCGCAGCCCGAGCAGCCCGTCGCCGCGGACGGGGCGGCGGAGGCGCAGGTCGCGGCTCCGGTCGTGGCCCCGGTCACGGACGAACTCCCGCTGCAGCCCGTCCCGCACGCCGAGGACGCGACGGCCGAGGCGGGCCCGGGCGCGCCCGTCGAGCAGCCGCGGGACAGCGCGCCCGACGCCGTCCCGGCGCCGCAGCCCGACCAGTCGCTCGGCCGGTTCGTGCCGGTGGAGGGCACCGTGCCGACCACCCCGCATCTCGCGCCCACCCCTCCGCACCCCATCGTCCTCCCCGCCCAGGAGCAGGCGCCCGAGTTGTCGGCGCAGCCGGAAGCCGTGGCCATGGTCCCCGGCCCCCGCGAGGCCGACCCCGCGCCGGCCCCCGAACCCGTTCAACTGGTGCAGAACGCTGATGACCTGGACACCCGGGGCGCCGACCAGGAGGACCAGCGCGATCTGCTCGACCAGCAGGACCTGCTCGACCAGCAGGACCTGCTGAACCAGCAAGAGCTGCTGAACCAGCAAGAGCTGCTGAACCAGCAAGAGCTGCTGAACCAGCAGAACCAGCAGAACCGGCTCGACCATCAGCACCCGCAGGGCCCCCAAGCCCCGCAGGACCAGCAAGCCCCGCAAGACCAGCAAGCCCCGCAAGACCCGCAAGACCCGCAAGAAATGAGCACGGCCCCCGTGGCAGAAGCACAGCAGTCCACCGGCCCCGCCGCGCCCGCATACGACGACGCCGAGCGCGAGGCCGTACTGAAGGTCATGCGCGAACGGCGTGACATCCGCAACGGCTTCCGCAGCGACCCCATCCCGCACGAGGTGCTGTTGCGCGTCCTCGAGGCCGCCCACACCGCGCCCTCGGTCGGGCACTCGCAGCCCTGGGACTTCGTCGTCATCCGGTCCGCCGACACCCGGCGCACGATGCACGAACTGGCCATGCGCCAGCGCGAGGCCTACGCCAAGTCCCTCCCGAAGGGCCGGGCGAAGCAGTTCAAGGAACTGAAGATCGAGGCCATCCTCGACACCCCGGTGAACATCGTCGTCACCGCCGACCCGACCCGCGGCGGCCGGCACACCCTCGGCCGGCACACCCAGCCGCAGATGGCCCCGTACTCCTCGGCGCTCGCGGTCGAGAACCTCTGGCTCGCGGCCCGCGCGGAGGGCCTCGGTGTCGGCTGGGTCAGCTTCTTCGACGAGCGCGAGATGGTCCGCACGCTGGGCCTGCCCGAGCATCTGGAGGTCGTGGCCTACCTGTGCGTCGGGTACGTCGACGAGTTCCCGGAGGAGCCAGAGCTGATGCAGGCGGGCTGGTCAAAGCGCCGCCCGCTGTCCTGGGTCGTCCACGAGGAGACGTACGGCCGCCGCGCCCTGCCCGGTGAGGAGCCGCACGACCTGCTGGCCGAGACCGTCGCCCAGATCCGGCCGCTGGACGCGAAGGCGCTCGGTGAGGCGTGGGAGCGGCAGAAGCGGATGACCAAGCCGGCCGGCGCGCTCGGCATGCTGGAGATCATCTCCGCCCAGCTGTCCGGCCTGTCCCGGCAGTGCCCGCCGCCCATCCCGGAGCCCGCGGCCGTCGCGATCTTCGCGGGCGACCACGGTGTGCACGCCCAGGGCGTCACTCCCTGGCCGCAGGAGGTCACCGCCCAGATGGTGGCCAACTTCCTCGGCGGGGGAGCGGTCTGCAACGCCTTCGCGAGCCAGGTCGGCGCCGAGGTCTGCATCGTCGACGTGGGTGTCGCCGCGGAGCTTCCGTCCACCCCGGGCCTGCTGCCCCGCAAGATCCGCCCCGGCACCGGCGACCTGACCACCGGCCCCGCGATGACCCGCGAGGAGGCCAGGCAGGCCATCGAGGTCGGCATCGAGACGGCCCGCGACCTGGTGGCTGCGGGCAACAAGGCGTTGCTCACCGGTGAGATGGGCATCGCCAACACCACCGCGTCCGCCGCCTTGATCTCGGTCTTCACGGGTGCGGACCCGGCGGAGGTCACCGGCCGGGGCACCGGCATCAACGACGAGACCCTCGCCCGCAAGACCGAGGTCGTGCGCCGTGCCATCGAGCTCCACCAGCCCGACCCGGCCGACCCCATCGGCGTCCTCGCCGCGATCGGTGGCCTAGAACACGCCGCCATCGTCGGGCTCCTCCTCGGCGGGGCGTCCCTGCGGACGCCGGTGATCCTGGACGGCGTGAGCGCCGGGGCGGCCGCCCTGGTCGCCCGCGCCATCGCCCCCGAGGTCCTCGCGGCCTGCATCGCGGGACACCGCAGCGCGGAGCCCGGTCACGTGGCCGCCCTGAACAAGCTGGGCCTGCGCCCATTGGTCGACCTCGACCTCCGGCTCGGCGAGGGCACGGGCGCGCTGCTGGCGCTGCCGCTGGTCCAGAGCACGGCCAGGGCGATGCACGAGGTGGCGACGTTCGACTCGGCGGGAGTGACCGAGAAGTAGGCACCTCGGGCCGGGGGAGCCGGGTGGGCGCTCCGTAGCACCCACCCGGCCCCGGCCGTACGCTGAACGCACTCTAAAATCCGCACGTCAGGGCTGCTCCGGAGCCGTAGCGCCCATCGCACGCCCGCACGAGGAGCCGCACCCTCATGGCCGAACACCCCGCCTACCCCGTAGGCCTCCGCCTCACCGGCCGCCGTGTGGTCGTCCTCGGCGGCGGCCAGGTCGCACAGCGCCGCCTGCCCGCCCTGATCGCGGCCGGCGCGGACGTCCTCCTCGTCTCCCCTCAGGCCACGCCCTCGGTGGAGGCCATGGCGGACGCGGGCGAGATCACCTGGGAGCGGCGGCCCTACGCCGAGGGGGACCTCGCCGACGCCTGGTACGCCCTGATCGCCACCAGCGACCACGAGGCGAACACCCGCGCCTCGGCGGAGGCCGAGCACCACCGCGTCTGGTGCGTCCGCTCCGACGACGCCGAAGCGGCCACCGCCTGGACCCCGGCCACCGGCCACAGCGAGGGCGTCACCGTAGCGATCCTCACCACGGACACCAAGTCCCGCGACCCCCGCCACACCGCCGCCGTCCGCGACGCGGTCGTCGAGGGCCTGCGCGACGGCACCCTGGTCGCCCCGCACCACCGCACCCGCACCGCCGGCGTCGCCCTGGTCGGCGGCGGTCCCGGCGACCCGGACCTGATCACCGTGCGCGGCCGCCGCCTGCTCGCCGAGGCCGACGTCGTCATCGCCGACCGCCTCGGCCCCCGCGACCTCCTCGCCGAACTGTCCCCGCACGTCGAGGTGATCGACGCGGCGAAGATCCCGTACGGCCGTTACATGGCCCAGGAGGCCATCAACAACGCCCTGATCGAGCACGCAAAGCAGGGCAAGTCCGTCGTACGCCTCAAGGGCGGCGACCCCTTCGTCTTCGGCCGTGGCATGGAGGAGGCCCAGGCCCTCGCCCAGGCCGGCATCCCGTGCACGGTCGTCCCCGGCATCTCCAGCTCCATCTCGGTCCCGGGCGCGGCCGGCATCCCTGTCACCCACCGGGGGGTCGCGCACGAGTTCACCGTGGTCAGCGGTCATGTCGCTCCCGACGACGCACGCTCCCTCGTCGACTGGCCGTCCCTCGCCAAGCTCACCGGCACGCTGGTGATCCTCATGGGCGTCGACAAGATCGGCAGGATCGCGGAGACCCTCGTCGCGCACGGCAAGCCGGCCGACACGCCCGTCGCCCTCGTCCAGGAAGGCACGACCGCCGCCCAGCGCCGCGTCGACGCGACGCTGGCGACCGTCGCCGAGACCGTGCGCGAGCGGGAGGTCAGGCCGCCGGCCGTGATCGTCGTCGGCGAGGTCGTCGGCGTCGGTCCGCGGACCCCCGCGTAACCCCGGGTAACACAACCCGTCCCGAGCCGTTGGCACCGTACGTACGACAAGGCAGTATCACCCTGTGGCCGATCTCATCACCGTCGAGGACCCCGGCGACCCGCGCCTGCGCGACTACACGGGCCTGACCGACGTCGAACTGCGCCGCAAGCGCGAACCCGCGGAAGGCCTCTTCATCGCCGAGGGCGAGAAGGTCATCCGCCGCGCGAAGGACGCGGGCTACGAGATGCGGTCGATGTTGCTCTCCGCCAAGTGGGTCGACGTCATGCGCGACGTCATCGACGAACTCCCCGCCCCCGTCTACGCGGTCAGCCCGGAACTCGCCGAACGCGTCACCGGCTACCACGTGCACCGCGGCGCCCTCGCCTCCATGCAGCGCAAGCCCCTGCCCACGGCCGCCGAACTCCTCCGGTCCGCCCGCCGGGTCGTCGTCATGGAGTCGGTCAACGACCACACCAACATCGGCGCCATCTTCCGCTCGGCCGCCGCGCTCGGCATGGACGCGGTCCTGCTGTCACCGGACTGCGCCGACCCCCTCTACCGCCGCAGCGTCAAGGTCTCCATGGGCGCCGTCTTCTCCGTGCCGTACGCCCGGCTGGACAGCTGGCCCAAAGGCCTGGAGTCGGTCCGCGAGGCCGGCTTCGCGCTGCTCGCGCTGACTCCCGACGAGAAGGCCAGGGCGCTCGATGAGGCCGCCCCGCACCGGATGGACCGCGTCGCCCTCATGCTGGGCGCGGAGGGCGACGGCCTGTCCACCCAGGCCCTGGTCGCGGCCGACGAGTGGGTCCGCATCCCCATGTCCCACGGCGTCGACTCCCTCAACGTGGGCGCGGCGGCCGCGGTCGCGTTCTACGCGGTCGCCACGGGCCGCCCCTCGCCGTAGCGTGGCTCTCCGGGCAGCGGGCTTACGGGGACTGCTCGAACGTCGACTCGTGGTGCTCGGCGAGCAACGCCCCCTTGGCCGGCGGCCGGTGGCCAGGCTGTACCTGTTCCTGCCGCTCGCCCGTGCCGCCCCGCTCGTCGCCGAGACCACGCGTCGACGCCTGGCAGCCCTGCACGACACCGATGCCGAGCGCCACGAGCAGCGTGACGACCACGAACACGAACAGCCGCTGTCGCAGCAGCCGCGGATTGGCCGGCCGCCGCCCGGTCCCGGTGGGCCGCGACGCCGGACGACCGCCCCCGCGCGGTGCCGTACGACTGCCGCTGCCGCTGCCGCTGCCGGAGCGGGTGGTGCCTCGCGCCGGCGTGTTCCGCGAGGCGGGTGTGGGCCGCGCCCCGGACCGGGAGGCGGAACCGCCGCTCCGGGAAGGAGCACCGCCGCCCCGGGACGGCTGTGCGCCCCGCGCCGGAGCGGGACCCCGCGAGCTGCCCGCGCTCCGGGGTGCCGGAGTCACCGGCCCGCCCTGCTGCTGCCGGCGCGGCGCGCGGTCGGGGTAGGTGTCGGCGAGCCGCCCGGTGGGCCGGTCCGCCTCGCCACCGCGCGGCGCGGGCGGCCGCCCCTCGATCAGGCCCTGCGCCTCACGTGCGGCGATCTCCTTCAGCCGCAGCGACAGCTCGAGCGTGCTCGGCCGCTCCTCGGGGTCCTTCGCCAGACAGGCCCGCACGAGGGGAGCCAGTGCGTCCGGCACGCCGTGCAGCTGGGGCTCCTCGTGGACGACGCGGTAGAGCATCACCTCGGAACTGCCGTGCCCGAAAGGTGAGTCGCCGGTGGAGGCGTACGCCAGGGTGGCGCCCAGCGAGAACACGTCCGTGGCGGGCGTGACCGTGGCGCCGCGCACCTGCTCGGGCGCGAGGAAGCCGGGCGAGCCGACGGCCGTGCCGACATGGGTGAGCGTGGAGGCCCCGGTCGCCCAGGCGATGCCGAAGTCGATGATCCGAGGGCCCTTGGGGGAGAGCAGGATGTTGGACGGCTTCAGGTCCCGGTGGACGACCCCGGCCTCGTGCACCGCGACCAGCCCCTCGGACAGGGCGGCCCCGACCGCGGCGACGTCGGCGGCGCCGAGCGCCCCTTCGTCGGCGACCTTGTCGTGCAGGGAGGGACCCGGCACGTACTGCGTGGCGAACCACGGCCGGTCCGCCTCCAGGTCCGCGGCGACGAGCCGCGCGGTGCATCCGCCGCGGATCCGCCGCGCCGCGGAGACCTCACGGGCGAAGCGGGAGCGGAACTCCTGATCCTCCGCCAGATCGGGCCTGATCACCTTCAGGGCGACCCGCTGGCCCTTCTTGTCGGAGCCCAGGTAGACCACGCCCATCCCGCCCGCGCCGAGGCGTCGGTGCAGCCTGAACGAGCCGACGACGCGCGGGTCCTCGCGCCTCAGGCGCATCATCGCCATGTTCATCCCCGCTGCCCGGTCCGTGTGACGTGGCACAGCTTACGTTTCCGTGGCCGCCCGCGCGCAGAGGCCGCGCCCTCCGGTCCGGATGGATTGTCAGTGCCGGGTGCGAGACTTGAGGGGTGGTCAGGGAGCGCGCCGTCGACGCGCCTTTGAGCCGTCCGCGCTTCCAACCACCTGTCGCAGAAGGGGGATTGGGTACATGAAGGGTGACCGGGTGGAGATAGTCGTGGACGCCGGGGACACGACACGTACGTACGAGGTGGTGGCGAGCAGGGCGGGCCGCCGGGTGGAGACGGCCGTACGCCGAGGTGTCGTGGAAGTGAGCGAAGTCACGCGAACCGGCGTTGTGGTCCGTACGGCGCGGTTCATGGCGAACCGGGTGCTGGCCCTGGTCGAGCAGCCGGTGCCCCGTGAGGACAGCTCGGAAAACACCGGACACACCGGGCGCCCCCTCCGGGGAGACCCCGAGACCTAGGCCCTCTTCTCCACCCAGGGGAGTACGCCCCGTCCCATGGCTCATCCTCCGGGAGGCCCGCCAATCGGTACGAGGGCATGACGCCCGGCATCCGCCGCGCACCTAGATTTGAGGTCAAGCGGCGGGTGCAGCACTCGTCCCCCGAGGTCAGGCACTCGCCGCTGTCACCGACAACTGAACGGTCAGGAGAGGGACCATGGCCTACACGGCACCGCGGACACTGATCCGCGAGCAGGGACGCAGGGCGCACGCCGCGTTCCGCCCGCGCCGCACGGGCCGCCGCCACCCCCTGGTGGCAACGGCCATGGCCCTTCCTCTGGCGGTCCTGCTCCTCGTCGTCTTCGACGGCTGGGAGACAGTGGCCACACAGGCGTCGTCCGTGGGCGTGATGCTGGGGCGCTGAGCGGCGACCCCAGGCCCGGAAGAGCGGTCCGGGCGGGGACATCCACCCATAACCCCGTGGGGACGGGGGTGCGGCGGACGGCAAAAATGCCGGCGCAGCTGGGGAGCTGCGCCGGCATTGCTTTTTCCTCCGGCGGCATGCCAACCCCACCGGTGACCGCCGACGCCTCACCGGCAGCCCGCGGAAACCTGCGGTGCCCACCGGCAGCCTGCGGTGCCCACCGGCAGCCTGCGGTGCCCACCGGCAGCC